>JAVEES010000101.1 GCA_030840285.1 Pseudonocardiales bacterium | reverse complement strand
GCAACGCGAGTGGCGCGGGCGCCGTTTCTTTTGCCCGTAGCCGAACCTGCCCAGCCCGCCGAGCGTGCAACTCTCGGCGGTGCAGCACCGCCCTAGAGTTGCACGATCGAGGGAAGAGAACCGATGGCCGAGCACAGCGGCAATCTGGCGGAGCTGCTTGCCGAGTACGCCGAGACCGAGCGGGCGCTGGCAGATCCTGCGGTCCACGCTGACCAGTCGGCGGCCAAGCGGCTCGGTCGGCGATACGCCCAGTTGAGTCAGATCGTGGGGACCTCCCGCGAGCTGGACGCTACCCGGGCCGATGAGAAGGCTGCCCGCGAGCTGGCCCCACAGGATGCCGCTTTCGCGATCGAGGCCGACGAGCTCGCCGCGCGCATCCCGGTGCTGGAAGCCAAGCTGCAGGAGCTCCTGGTACCCAAGGATCCCAACGACGCCAAGGATGTCCTCCTCGAGATCAAGGCGGGGGAGGGCGGCGACGAGTCCGCGCTGTTCGCCGGCGACTTGCTCCGGATGTATCTGCGCTATGCCGAGCGCCAAGGCTGGATCGCAGAGATCCTGGACGACGAGGCCACCGATCTCGGTGGCCACAAGTCGGTCACGGTCGCGATCCGTGCCCGTACGCCGGACCAGCAGGTGTGGCGGCGTTTGAAGTACGAGGGCGGTGTCCACCGCGTGCAGCGGGTGCCGGTGACGGAATCTCAGGGGCGGATCCACACCTCGGCGGCCGGCGTGCTGGTGTTGCCCGAGGCTGAAGAGGTCGACATCGACATCGACATGAACGATCTGCGCATCGACGTCTACCGGTCCTCGGGCCCGGGCGGTCAGAGCGTCAACACGACCGACTCCGCGGTGCGGATCACCCACCTGCCCACCGGCACCGTGGTCGCGATGCAGAACGAGAAGAGTCAGCTGCAGAACCGGGAAGCGGCGCTGCGGGTGCTGCGCGCGCGATTACTGGCCCACGCACAGGAACAGGCCGCCCAAGCGGCCTCCGATGCCCGCCGCTCGCAGGTACGGACGGTGGATCGTTCCGAGCGGATCCGCACCTACAACTTCGCCGAGAACCGGATTGCCGACCACCGTGTGAACTTCAAGGCTTACAACCTCGATCAGGTGCTCGACGGCGCTCTGGACGACGTGATCGATGCGCTCAGCCAGGCCGACACCGACGCGGCGCTGGCCGGCAACACCGAAGGCTGAGCAGCAGGCGATGGGCGAGGATGCCCGGGGCTTGCTGGCGCGGGCGGCCCAGCGTCTGGCGGCGGCCGGCGGTGCCTCGCCGCGAGTGGACGCCGAGCTGCTGCTCGCTCACGTGCTGGCGGTACCGCGTACCAGGTTGCTCCTGCTCGATGGCGTCACGGAGGGATCCGCGGATCGCTTCGCCGGGCTCATCAAGCGGCGGGCGCAGGGCGTGCCTCTGCAGCACCTCACCGGGGCAGCACCGTTCCGGCATCTGGAACTCGCTGTCGGTCCTGGGGTCTTCATCCCCCGACCGGAGACCGAATTGATCATCGAGCTGGCACGGGGACCGCTGATGCAGGCCGAGGTGGTGGTCGATCTGGGGGCGGGTTCGGGGGCGATCGCGCTCGCGGTCGCGAACGAGACCTCGGCCGGACGGGTGATCGCGGTCGAGCGCTCAGAGGCCGCGCAAAGCTGGCTGCGGCGCAACGCCGTCAGCCGCGCCGAGGCGGGGGACCGGCCGATCGACATCGTGGCCGGCGACATCGCAGATCCCGAGCTGCTCACCGAACTCAGCGGCCTGACCGACGTCGTGCTGAGCAACCCGCCGTACGTGCCCGCAGTACTGCAGAACGCGCTCTCGACCGAGGTCGCCTTCGACCCGACCGAGGCTGTCTTCGCCGGGGATGACGGCCTGGCTCTGATGCCCGCCCTGCTGCAAACCGGCGCTCGGCTGCTGCGACCGGGCGGGTTTCTCGCCATCGAGCATGACGAAAGTCATCGTGACGCCTTGCTCAGCCTGGTAACCGCAACAGGGCAGTGGCACGAGGTGGCCGATCATCCGGACCTGACGGGCCGGCCACGATTCGTGACCGCGGTGCGCCGTTGATCCGAATGCCGGTGCGCTCAGCGCAGTGACACCACCGGCTCGCCCCGTGCGTTGAGCCCGAGCCCGCTGCGCAGGCAGGTCCCGCCGTGCGCCACGCCGCCAGCGAAAGCCTGGCGCAGGCAGCTGCGCAGCGCCAGCTGCCCCCAGTAGTTCGGGTGGATGGATTCCTGGATGTAGTACGGCCCGAGTGCTGCGGTCACGGTGCGGATCTCCTCGACCCATTCGCTGTGATCGACGGCCGAAGGGCTCTGCCAGCTGGCTAATGAGGTTTCGTTGAGTTTATGGACGCCGCTCTCGCACAATCTCCGCCCGTTCAGCAGCCCGGCGATGTCGAGCAGTGTCACGTTCGACAGCCCGGACTGCGCGACCGCGGCGCGCACGGTGCCGTTGATCGTGGGCAGCGCATAGCTGTTCGCCCAGTTCGCATCAGCGTTGTAGAAGCCGCAGCCGCCGGTGCTCTGCCGGGTGTAGCCATATTCCGGATAGCGGATTCCAGCGCCGTTGGGCAGCGGCGACGGGTAGTCCTGCACGACGAGTGCATAGTCGCCTGCGGAGTAGCCGGCTCTGCTCATCGCGGTGTTGACATTGCGCAGGGCGCCGGCGATGCGAGCTGTCACAGCGGCGATCGAGGCAGCGGTGAAGTTGGCGGTGACCGACGAATCGTCGTTGCAGAAGTTCTTCCACCAGCTGGGCGAGGTGAGGAAGTCCAGCACGCAGGACTGCACGATGGAGGCGAATTTGAAGTCGTTGCCTCCGATGGATACCGCGATCAGTTTGACCCGATGTGTTGCGGCAAAGCGCTGGAGCGTCAGTGCCTGGCCGAGATGCCCGGCACCGTCGTCGTAGAAATCGAGCCCCGGTTTGAAATCGCTCGTCGGGGAGTAAGGCGAGGTCGTGGTTCGGGCGCCTGAGCATGCCAGATTGGCTGAAGCCAGCACGCCGATCGCGATCTCGGCCGACTTCGAGCGGTGGCAACCGCGAATCGACTCGCCGGAACCGGCATCGTAGTAAGCCGCCGGCCCGAGCGCGTCGGTCTGGCTCGGATAGGAGGAGTTGCCGGCCCAGCGTCCTGCCTCGCCCGATATGTAGGAGTCACCGAGGCTCACGGCGTAGCCGGCCCCACCGGGCAGGGCCTGGGCGGTCGGGGGGAAGGCGATGAAGCCGGCGAGCAGGCTCGCCACGCCGACGACGATCCCGGCCATCAGGCGGCGGGTCGCGAGGCGACGTGACAGGAGGCGGGGCGGCTGGCGGCGGGACAGGAGGCGGCGGCGCGGCTGGCGGCGGGACAGAAGGTAGCGGGGCGGCTGGCGGCGGGACAGAAGGTAGCGGGGCGAGGCGGTGTGCGGCATTGCAAATTCCTCTCGCTGAGCAGGCGAGGGTGTTCCAGGCGAATAGCCCGTAAGGCCCCGCTCTGTGATGAGAGCCTGGCACCGGGAAACGCCACTGTCCACCGGTTCGCCGGTGCCTGCGAACGCGTGCATCAAGCTCAGGCAAGATAGGCGGTGTGAGTGACATGCTGGACTGCAGCGATCCCGAGAACCGAGCCAGCGCCGTCGCCGCGGCTGCCCGGGCAGTCGAAGGCGGTGCCGTGGTGGTCCTGCCGACCGACACCCTGTACGGCATCGGTGCCGACGCCTTCAACCCGAGTGCGGTCACCGGCCTGCTCGCCGCGAAGGGCAGAGGGCGCGACATGCCGGTCCCCGTCCTCGTCGGCTCCTGGAGCACCATCGATGGCCTGGTGAGCTACGTCGGCTCCGAGACCAGGGACCTCATCGAAGCCTTCTGGCCGGGTGGTCTGACCCTGATCGTCGAACACGCCCCGTCGCTGGCCTGGGACCTCGGGGACAGTCGCGGAACGGTGGGCATCAGGATGCCGCTGCACCCAGTTGCCCTGGAGCTGCTGGAGATCACCGGTCCGATGGCGGTCTCCAGTGCCAACCGGACGTCGATGTCGCCGGCGACCACGGCTCAAGAGGCCTATGACCAGCTCGGTGAATCCGTATCGGTCTATCTCGACGGGGGAGCGGTGCCGATCGGGCAGCCCTCGACGATTGTGGATCTGACCCAGGTGGTGCCCGAGGTCTTGCGCGAAGGCGCGATCTCGCTCGAGCAGCTGCAGACAGTCATTCCCCGGATCATCCGAGCGGGCGGATGACCGTCGCGCCTATGCGTGCCGCTCAGGCGAGAGCGATAACCTCTGATCGGTTGCAGCGCTGAACCGTCAGCCTGGCAGATCGAGCCCACACCGACCAGCCGAACCGATTCGGTCACGAGAATAGGGGCCTGAGGCAGGGTGCACCCGTCACTCGAATACGCACTTGTCGGCTGCATGGCCGCCATCGGGACGTATCTGTTCACCCCGGTAGCGCGTCAGGTTGCTACCCGCTGGGGTGCGGTGGCCAAGCCCAGAGACCGTGACGTGCATGCGGTGGACACCCCCCGGCTCGGCGGAACGGCCATCCTCACTGGTTTCGCGGTCGCCATGGTGATCGCGCACGCCCTGCCCACTCTGCGCAGCACCTTCGCCAGCGGCACGGAGATCAGCGGGGTGCTGTGGGGTGGTCTGATCGTCTGCCTGCTCGGCGTCCTGGACGACCGCTACGAACTCGACTCCCTGACCAAGTTCGCGGGGCAGATCCTGGCCGCGGCGGTGATGTCGATCGTCGGCGGGATCCAGCTGCTGACGATCTACGTGCCGTGGGGCCACACCGGCATCGTGCTGGACCGGGACGCCAGCGTGGAACTCACCATCCTGCTGACGGTGCTCACCATCAACGCGATCAATTTCATCGACGGGCTGGACGGGCTGGCGGCCGGCGTGACGGCCATTCAGGGGGTCGCGTTCTTCGCCTACAGCTATCACCTGGCCGCAGCGGGAAATTTCGATATCGCGGCCGCGCCGACCCTGATCTGCGCCGGACTGGTCGGCGCCTGTCTGGGATTCCTGCCGCACAACTTCGCGTCGGCCCGGATATTCATGGGCGACTCGGGCTCGATGCTGGTGGGCCTGCTGCTGTCGGCGGCTGCCACCACGGCGGTAACCAAGGTGGATCCGCAGTCGCTGGGTCGCACGGGCGCGCTGCCCCTGTACCTGCCGCTGATCCTGCCGCTGGCCGTGCTGGCCCTGCCGTTCGGTGACCTGCTGCTGGCAGTGATCCGCCGGCTGCGTCGCGGGCAGTCGCCCTTCGCCCCGGACAAGGAGCACTTGCATCACCGGCTGATGGAACTCGGCCACAGCCACCGACGGGCGGTTCTGCTGCTGTACTTCTGGTCTGCCGTGCTCGCCTTCGGCGCGGTCGCCATGGCCGTCACGCGGGGCCCGTGGCTGGTCGCTTCCGTCGTCGGTGCCCTGCTGGCGGCCGGCTTGTTGTTCACCGCCGTCCCACGCCTTCGGTCGATCCACCTGTGAGGCGGCCAGCACTGACGGCCCTGCACCTTCGCTGGCTGGCTCTGGCCCTCGCGGCGCTCGGGGGAACCGTGGGGTTTTCGGTGGGCTCGGACGCCGGTCTGCGGGCCGGCCTCAGCTTTCTGGGCGGCCTGGCGCTGGTCGTCGCAGCCTTCGAGTTCGGCTCGTTCAACATCCGGTTCGCGGGGCGCTACCTGCCCAATCTCACCCTGGTCGTGGCGATGCTGAGCTACGCCACGACGGCCATCGCGCTGGGCTTGGTGCTGGCGGCATCGAGCCCCCGGGTGGTGCACGGCTGGGGTATCGCCAGCGGCCTGATGGTCGGCCTGTTGATCTGGATCGGCACCGAGATTGCGCAGGCAAGGGTGCGGTCTGAGCACACCTGAGCGCCTGTTAGCATTTCGAACAGATGAACCATCCCCCAGAACCCGGTGCTCCGGCACCGGGTGGTGACCCTTGGGCAGCGTTCGGTTACCTGGTAGCCGGCGTAGCTTTCTATGGCGCCATCGGCTGGGGGGTGAGCGTCTGGCTCCACTCCGATTTGTGGATTCCGGTAGGGATTCTCGTCGGTGCAGGTTTCGGGATGTATATGGTCTTCGCGCGATACCGGATCCGGGATACAGACATTCACCGCAGTGGTTCTGACAGTTCCACCGACGATGCAGCCCGAGAACAGCGGCCAGATTCTGATGACCGAGGAGAGACTGCGTGAGTGAGCCCGCCCGGATCCTTGCTAATCAAGGATTCCACGCCCCAGGACCTGTTGACTTCTTCCTGCCCGATTTCACAGGCAAGTCATGGAATCAGAGCGGCTACGACACCCTGCTGACCAAGGCGTCGGTGCTGTTGGTTTTTGGCGCGGTGCTGGCGTACCTGTTCCTGGCATTCACCTCTCGGCGCGGCGCGGTCGTCCCGACCAAGGGCCAGTACCTCGGCGAGCAGGCCTACAGCTTCGTCCGCAATGGCATCGGCCAGGACATCATCGGCCCGAAGTACATGAAGTACGTGCCCTTGCTGGTATCGATCTTCTTCTTCGTCGTGATCAACAACCTCTTCGGCATCGTGCCCGTGCTCGCCTTCTCGCCGTTCTCCCGAGTGAGCTTCGCCTACGGGCTGGCCCTGCTGGTGTGGATCATCTACAACGGCGTGGGCATCATGGACAAGGGCCTGCTCGGCTATCTCAAGCACGCGACCGTCCCGGCCGGCGTTCCGGTGGCCATCCTGCCGCTGCTGATCCCGCTCGAGTTCCTATCCAACATCCTGGTCCGGCCGGTCACGCTCAGCCTGCGGCTGTTCGCGAACATGTTCGCGGGACACCTCCTGCTGATCCTGTTCTCGACCGGCGGCGCCTACCTGCTCATCCACGCGACCGGTTCGCCGGTTCTCAAGCCCGCCGGCGTGCTCGCCTTCGCATTGGGGGTCGCTATCGGGTTCCTCGAGGTGGTGGTCGCGCTACTGCAGGCCTACGTCTTCACGCTGCTCACCGCCCAGTACATCTCCGGAGCCCTAGCCTCGGATCACTGAGTCTGACTAACGCTTAACCCGCATGACCCGCGCACCGTGCGCACCACCGAGTAACGGTCACAGGATCGGCCACAACGGTCGAGAAACGAAAGGAAAATCCATGGTTGGCTCGCTCAACATGGTCGGCTACGGCCTCGCGGCTATCGGCCCCGGCGTTGGTATCGGCTTGATCTTCGCTGCCTACATCAACGGAACCGCCCGTCAGCCCGAGATGCAGAGCCGTCTGCAGCCGATCGCGATTCTCGGCTTCGCCCTCGCGGAAGCGCTCGCCATCATTGGTATCGCGCTGGCCTTCGTCATCAAGTAACAACCGGCCGCGACACCGAGCAGTAGGGATTTGATCATGAATTCGATCTTCCTGGCACAGACCGCTCCGGAAGAGCCGAACCCGCTGGGCTTCAACCTGCCGGAGTTCATCCTCGTCCTGATCATCTTCGGGTTGCTGTTCCTGCTGATCCGCAAGTACGTCGTGCCGGCCTTCGAGAAGTCCTTCGCTGAGCGACGCGACGCGATCGAGGGCGGTATCGAGCGGGCCGAGCTGGCCCAGGCCGAAGCGGCTCGGTTGCTCGAGCAGTACAACGCACAGCTCGCCGAGGCACGTGCCGAGGCCGCTCAGATCCGCGAAGGGGCGCGTGCGGAGGCACAGCGCATCGTCGAGGATCTGCGCTCTCAGGCGCAGGAGGAGTCCGCCAGGATCGTCGCCCGGGGCGCCGAACAGCTGGCTGCCCAGCGCAGCCAGGTGGTGCGGGAACTGCGTGGCGAGATCGGCATCCTCGCCGTGGAGCTGTCGGAGAAGATCGTCGGGCAGCAGCTGGCCGACGACGCGAATGTGCGCAGCACGGTTGACGCCTTCCTTGCCGACATCGAGCGGCAGAGCACCGCCGGCGCCAGTGGTGGCTCGGGGAGCACCGCTGGGAGCGGGGCATGATTCACGCCGCCTCCCGCCAGGCCCTCGCCGCCGTGCGAGAGCGGCTCAACGCCGTGCTGGAGGCAGCGCCGTCAGATGGTGGCGCAAGCCAGCGAGGCCTGTCCGCGGACCTCTATGCGGTAGCCGACCTCCTGAGCGGCCAGCCCAGGCTGCGCCGGACCCTGGCCGATTCCTCCACCGATGCCTCCAGCCGCGGTGAGCTGGTTCGCTCGCTGCTGGGCGGCAGGGTCGGTGACCCGGCCCTGGAGCTGGTGGCCAGCGTGGTTGAACAGCGCTGGTCCTCGGCCTGGGATCTCGCCGACAGCCTGGAGATCCTCGGCGACGAGGCTCTGCTGGCCGCGGCCGAGCAGCAAGGCGTCCTGGACACCGTCGAGGACGAGCTGTTCCGGTTTGAGCGGATCCTGGCGGGCTCGGGGGAGTTGGTCT
>JAVEES010000090.1 GCA_030840285.1 Pseudonocardiales bacterium | reverse complement strand
CGCGGCGTCCGATGCCTTCTTCCCGTTCGCCGATGGCTTGCAGGTACTCATCGACGCGGGCGTTCGGGCGGTGGTGCAGCCCGGCGGTTCGATTCGCGACAACGAGACGGTCGAGGCGGCCACCGCGGCCGGCGTGACGATGTACTTCACCGGTACCCGTCACTTCGCGCACTGACCTGGTGAGCCTTCCGGGCTGGCTCGATGAGCTGATCGCCCAGGCGGCCTCGTCCGGCACGGAGATCCACGACGAGGACTTCGCCGGGACGGATCTGACCGACCTCGAACTGAACAGGGTGTCCTTCGTGCGCTGCTCGTTCGAGGAGGCGTCGCTGTCCTCGATGCGGACCGAGGGCTGCTCGTTCACCGAATGCTCCTTCGATCGTGCCGAGCTGACGGACTCCTCGCACCTGCGCAGCGCCTTCGTCGCGTGCTCCTTCGACCGGACGACCCTCATCCGCATCGCCCTGACGGATTGCAAGCTGGCGGGCTCGGTCTTCAACAACTCGCCGCTGCGCAGCGCGGTCATCGCCGGTGGCGACTTCACCGCGGTGTCACTCGGCAACGCTGACCTGAGGGAGCTCGATTTCTCGGGCGTGAAGCTCGTAGGGGCCAATGTGGTGAACGCCCGGCTCGATCGGTCGGTCTTCACCGGCGCGAACCTGACCGGGCTCCGATGGTCGGGCGCATCGTTGCGCGACGCCGACCTGCGGGGCGCGATCGTCGCCGATCTCGATCCGCGGGTGGTCGATCTGACCGGCGCCCGCGTCGACCTCGAGCAGGCGATCCGCTTCGTCCAGCATCTCGGCGTGCGAATCGGCTAGCGCCTGGGTATGCGAATCGGCTAGCGCCGGGTTGGGATGCGTCCGTGGCGCCATCACGCGCCGCGGGCATCACCGCCGGGCACAACTGGCAAGATGGGGGCCGTGACGGTGACGATCCTCGATGGCAAGGCCACGCTGGCCACGATCAAGTCCGAGTTGAAGCAGCGGGTTGCCTCGCTCGCCGAGCGCGGCGTCGTGCCGGGGTTGGGCACCGTCCTGGTGGGTGACGATCCCGCGAGTCGCTGGTACGTCAATGCCAAGCACAAGGACTGCGCCGAGATCGGCATCGCCAGTATCCAGCGCGAACTCCCCGCGGGTAGCACCCAGGCGCAGGTCGAGGCCGTGGTCGACGAGCTCAACGCCGACCCGTCCTGCACGGCCTTCCTGGTGCAGCAACCGACCGGGCTGGACGAGTTCGCCATCCTCAGCCGGGTCGATCCGGTGAAGGATGTCGACGGCCTGCATCCGGTGAACCTCGGTTCGCTGGTGCTCGGTGAACCGGCGCCGTTGCCCTGTACTCCGCTCGGGGTGGTCGAGCTGCTGCGGCGCTTCGGCGTGCCGATCGCGGGTGCCCATGCCGTGATCATCGGCCGCGGGATAACGGTGGGCCGCCCGCTGGGTCTGCTACTGACCCGGCGCAGCGAGAACGCGACCGTGACGCTGTGCCACACCGGCACCCGCGACCTTGCCGCCCTGGTCCGGCAGGCCGACATCGTGGTTGCCGCGGCCGGCTCGCCGGACCTGGTACGCGCCGACATGGTGAAGCCCGGGGCGGCCGTCCTGGATGTCGGGGTGAGCCGGGTGGACGGCAAGATCGCCGGTGACGTCGCGGCCGACGTCGCCGAGGTTGCCGGTTTTCTCGCACCGAATCCGGGTGGTGTCGGACCGATGACCCGGGCGATGCTGCTCACCAACGTCGTCACGGCGGCTGAGCGAGCCGCCGGCATCGAGCCGGGTGGTTCCATCGCGCCGGCTGGTTCGCCGGCCTGAGCGGCGAATTCGGCGTGGTCAGCTGGTTGCACAGCAGGGACCTGAAAGAGGTCCCGTTCCTGATCGTGCTGGTCATCGAGGTAGGTGCGATCTGTTATGCGCTCGGCGCACCCGAGCATTGGCTTCGCGCCGTCGGCCTGATCACCGGTGGCCTGCTGCTCGGCGGACTGTTCCGGCTGCTGCTGAGCAACGAGCAGGCCGGCATGCTGCGGGTCCGCCAGCGGGGCTTCGACGTCGCCTGCTACTGGAGCTTTGCCCTCCTCGCGATGATCTTCGCGCTTGCGCTGCCCCAGCGCTGAGCCACCTTATGAGAGTGCTCTCCTTCCCTGCCTGAGCATCAGCGCGGCGAGTGTCCAGCGGTAATCTCGCGCTATGACCAACACCCCTGTAAATGTCACCGTGACCGGTGCGGCCGGTCAGATCGGCTATGCCCTGCTGTTCCGGATCGCCTCCGGCCAACTGCTCGGCCCGGACGTGCCGGTGCGCCTGCGCCTGCTGGAAATCACCCCCGCGCTCAAGGCCGCCGAAGGCACCGCGATGGAACTGGAGGACTGCGCCTTCCCGCTGCTCCAGGGCATCGACATCACCGACAATGCGACCAGCGCATTCGACGGCGTGAACGTCGCATTGCTCGTCGGAGCCCGGCCTCGCACTGCAGGCATGGAGCGCGGCGACCTGCTGTCGGCCAACGGCGGCATCTTCAAGCCCCAGGGTGAGGCGATCAACGCCGGCGCGGCCTCCGACGTGCGGGTCCTGGTCGTGGGCAATCCCGCGAACACCAATGCCCTGATCGCGGCGTCGCACGCGCCGGACGTGCCGAGCGAGCGATTCACCGCCATGATGCGCCTGGACCACAACCGGGCGCTGTCCCAGCTCGCCGCCAAGACCGGTTCCCCCGTAGCGGAGATCTCGAAGGTCACGATCTGGGGCAACCACTCGGCCTCCCAGTACCCTGACGTCCTGCACGCCGAGATCGCGGGCAAGAACGCCTTCGAGGTCGTGGGTGACCAGGCCTGGGTCGAGAACGAGTTCATCCCGACCGTGGCCAAGCGCGGAGCGGCCATCATCGAAGCACGTGGCGCGTCCTCGGCTGCCTCGGCCGCCAACGCCGCGATCGATCACGTCTATGACTGGGTCAATGGCACGGCGGAGGGCAACTGGACGTCGGTGGGCATGGTGTCCGACGGCTCGTACGGCATCCCCGAAGGGCTGATCGCCGGCTTCCCGGCTCGCTCGGTCAACGGTTCCTGGCAGATCGTCCAGGGTCTGGAGATCAACGAGTTCTCCCGCGGCCGCATCGATGCCTCGGTCGCCGAACTGGTCGGCGAGCGCGATGCCGTACGAGAACTGGGACTTATCTAGCACCCCCTCCCGTAGATCAACTCGCGTCTGGCGTCGCTATCGCAGCACCAAACGCGAGTTGATCATGGAAAAACGGTCGGCGTCAGAGCTCGTTCAGCACGGCCCTGCGCAGCACATCCAGGCCGACGCCGCCGATGTCCAGTGCCCGGCGGTGGAAGGCCTTCAGATCGAACGTGTCACCCTCGCGCTGCTTGGTCTCGTCCCGAAGTTGCATCCACAGGCGTTCGCCGATCTTGTACGACGGTGCCTGCCCCGGCCAGCCAAGGTAGCGGTCGAGTTCGAAGCGCAGGAAGCCCTCGGCCATGTTGGCGTGGGCCGACAGCAGCTGCCAGGCCTTGTCGTAGGTCCATTCGCCGCCGCCGACCTCGGCGGGAGCCTCGAAGCCACAGTGCACGCCGATGTCGATCACCACCCGGGCCGCGCGCATGGACTGGCCGTCGAGCAGTCCCAGCCGGTCCGCGGGGTCATCCATGAAGCCCAGATCGGCCATCAGCCATTCGGCATATAGCGCCCACCCCTCGCCGTGCCCGGACGTCCAGGACGCCAACCGCCGCCAGGTATTGAGCAACTCCCGGCGGTAGACGGTCTGCGCGATCTGCAGGTGGTGGCCCGGGACGCCCTCGTGATAGACGGTGGTCAATTCGCGCCAGGTCGAGAACTCGGTGACGCCCGGGGGCACCGACCACCACATCCGTCCGGGGCGGGAGAAGTCGTCGGAGGGTCCGGTGTAGTAGATGACGCCCGTGTTCGTCGGCGCGATCATGCATTCGAGGGTCCGGATCGGTTCCGGGATGTCGAAGTGGGTGCCGGCCAGCGCGGCGACGGCCGCATCGGAGGTCCGCTGCATCCATTCCCGCAGTTCGTCGGTATTCGCCAGCTTGCGGGACGGGTCCTGCTCGAGCAGGGCAATCGCCTCGGCAACGCTTGCACCGGGGTGGATCGCATCCGCGGTCTCGTTCATCAGCGCGGTGATCCGGGCAAGCTCGGCGATGCCCCAGTGATAGGTCTCTTCCAGATCCACCTCGGCGCCGAGGAACTCCCGCGAGAAGAGCCGGTATCGCTCGCGGCCGCAGGCATCCTGGTCACCGGCCTGCGGCAGCAGTTCATCGCGCAGGAAGTCACGCAGCTCGCGGTAACCCTGCTGCGCCGCGGTCGCGCCGGTGGCCAGCGCCACGGCCAGCGTTGCCGACGGCTCGGCTCCGTCCGGCCGGGCCCGCGCGGTGAACTCGGCGAAGAACCCGTGCTCACCCAGGTTGGCCTCGCATTGGGTTATGCAGGCGCGGACCTGCCGTTGGGGCGACACGTCACCGCGGGAGGCAGCGAGCCGCAGCGAGGAGATGTATCCCGCGACCGCGTCCGGCAGGGCCCGCATCCGAGCGGCGATGGTGGACCAGTGCTCGGACGTCTCGGCAGGCATCAGGTCGAAGACATCGCGCAGTCCCTGAACCGGGCTCGCGATGATCTTGAGATCTGACAGGTCGGCACCGATCGCGTGCAGCTCACGAGTCAGCGACAGCCGCTCGTTCAGCGCCAGCACGGTCACCTTGTCGACATCGTCGGCGGCCGTGCAGTTGGCCAGTTCGGCAAGGGTCTGCGCGGCAAGGTCGTCCAGCGCTCGGAACCCGTCCGGCGACAGGTCCGGCATCCGGGCGTCATAGCCGGACAGGCCGATGTAGGTGGCCATCAGCGGATCCAGCTCGGCGTGTTGCGTCAGGTATCGCTCGGCGAGGGCGTCCACGGGGGTAGTGGGACGGGCCAGGCCTGAGCCAAGGACAGCGTCAGTCATGGGTATCGAACCTAGCGGCTTCGCTGCTTGGTGTCGCGCCGGATCGGCTGCCGCTGCCGGGCACCTGTCGCGCTGAGTGGGTGGAGGGAGTCCGCAGGCAGCGCGTCTGTGCGGCGTGGCTGTGATTCCGGGCTCCGGGCGCGGGGACGGCTGAGGTGCCAGAGCTTGCGGTCAGTAGTCTGCGGGGAGAGCAACTGGCCGGCCGATTCGACTTCGCCGGGCGCCGCGAGCAGATTCGATGAGAGAGGCTGTAGATGTCCAAGATCAAGGTCGAGGGAAAGGTCGTCGAACTCGACGGCGACGAAATGACCCGCATCATCTGGCAGTTCATCAAGGACCGGCTGATCCACCCTTACCTGGACGTCGACCTCGAGTACTACGACCTCGGTATCGAACATCGTGACGCCACCGACGACCAGGTCACCATCGATGCCGCGAACGCGATCAAGAAGTACGGCGTCGGCGTCAAGTGCGCGACGATCACGCCGGACGAGGCGCGGGTCGAGGAATTCGGGCTGAAGAAGATGTGGAAGTCGCCGAATGGCACCATCCGCAACATCCTCGGAGGCGTGATCTTCCGCGAGCCGATCATCATCTCCAACATCCCGCGCCTGGTGCCGGGATGGACGAAGCCGATCATCGTCGGCCGCCACGCGTTCGGCGACCAGTACCGCGCTACGGATTTCAGGGTGCCGGGCGAGGGCACGCTGACCGTGACCTTCACGCCGAGCGACGGCAGCCAGCCGATCGAGCACGAGGTATACAAGTTCCCGGGCGCTGGCATCGCGCAGGTCCAGTACAACCTCGACCAGTCGATCGCGGACTTCGCCCGGTCGTCCTTCAATTACGGCCTCGCTCGCCAGTACCCGGTCTACCTCTCGACCAAGAACACCATCCTCAAGGCCTACGACGGACGCTTCAAGGACATCTTCGCCGAAATCTTCGAATCGGAGTTCAAGGCGCTGTTCGAGGAGGCCGGCCTGACCTATGAGCACCGGCTCATCGACGACATGGTCGCCTCGGCCATGAAGTGGGAAGGCGGTTACGTGTGGGCGTGCAAGAACTATGACGGTGACGTCCAGTCCGACACCGTCGCGCAAGGGTTCGGCTCACTCGGCCTGATGACCTCGGTGCTGTCGACCCCCGACGGCCGCACGGTCGAGGCGGAGGCGGCGCACGGCACGGTGACCCGGCACTACCGCCAGCACCAGCAGGGCAAGCCCACCTCGACGAACCCGATCGCCTCGATCTATGCCTGGACCCGTGGCCTGGCTCACCGGGGCAAGCTGGATGGCACGCCGGAGGTCACCGGGTTCGCCGAGACCCTCGAGGACGTCGTGATCAAGAGCGTCGAGGCCGGCAAGATGACCAAGGATCTCGCCCTGCTGATCGGGCCCGAGCAGGAGTGGCAGACGACCGAGGAGTTCCTCGCGACGCTGGACACCAACCTGGCCGCGCGACTCGGCTGAGCCCGGTGTGGCTGCGCCGCTGTACTGAGCCGGCCTGGCCGCGCTGCTGGGCTGAGCGTGGCGCGGCTGGGCTGGGCTGAGCGTGGCGGGGCTGCGCCGGAACGCGCTGCCGGGCTGAGGGCAGCGCTCACTTCTAGACTCGGCCGCATCGCCAGGCGAACAGTGAGGATCGAGCGTGTTCTGTGTGGTCAGCGCCAACGTCAACGGGGTTCGCGCGGCCGCTCGGCGTGGTGGCCTGCGCTGGCTCGCCGCGTTGGAGGCCGATGTGCTGTGCCTGCAGGAGGTGCGGGCCTCCGATGAGCAGTTGGCGGCCGCGCTGGCGGATAGCGGTTTAGCTGGCCTGCACAGCGCGCACGCCGTCTGCGGTTCAGCGGGCCGGGCGGGTGTTGCCGTGCTGAGCGTCCGGCCGCCGGCAGCGATCAGGACCGGGCTGCCCGGCTTTGCCGAGGACGGGCGTTGGCTGGAAGTGGATCTGCAGACGCCGGACGGCTTGGTGACGGTGGTGTCCGCCTACGTCCAGACCGGCGAGGCCGAGACCGAGCGGCAGCTGGAGAAGTACCGGTTTCTGGACGCGATGACGGCTCGGATGGCGGAGCTGGCCCAAGGCGCCGGCGAGGCTGTCATCACCGGTGACCTCAACATCGCGCACCGCCGGGAAGACCTCAAGAACTGGAAGGGCAATCTCGCCAAGTCGGGCTTCCTTGAACCCGAGAGGGCTTATTTCGACAGGTGGTTCGAGGCCGGCTGGACGGATCTGGGTCGTCACCATGCCGGTGACGGACCCGGGCCCTACACCTGGTGGTCCTGGCGGGGCAAGGCCTTCGACAACGACACCGGCTGGCGCATCGACTACCAGCTGGCGACACCGGGGCTGGCTGCCCGCTCGGTGAAGGCCGACGTC
>JAVEES010000081.1 GCA_030840285.1 Pseudonocardiales bacterium | reverse complement strand
TATCTCTGGCGGCTGGCGATGGCTGACCCCGCCACCCGAGCGGCTCAGACCGCGGCGGACCAGCACACGCCCACGACTCGCGAGCATCGGGTGATCGAGGCCGGGACAGAGGATCTGCCGACGTCCTCGGGTGACTGATCAGCTGTCGAAGTCGACGGTGACCGTTTCGGTGACCGGCAGGGATTGGCAGGTGAGGACGTAACCTGCCTCAACCTCGGACGGTTCGAGCGCGTAGTTGCGCCGCATCTCCACCGCACCGTGGGTGACCAGGGCGCGGCAGGTGCCACAGACGCCGCCCTTGCACGCGAAGGGAAGGTCCGGACGCACCTTCTGGGCGCCGTCAAGCACGGCGACGCCCGGCGGGATCTTCGTCGTGGTGGTGCGACCGTCCAGGACCACGGTTACCTCGGCGCCCACACCGACCGGGGCGTCCTCATGCTGTGCCTGCGCCGGTGGCAGCTCCTCCACGTAGAACAGCTCGCGGTGGATACGGGCTGATCCCACCCCGAGTTCGGTGAGCACCGCGATCGCGTCGCTCACCATGCCGAACGGTCCGCACAGCCACCAGTGATCGACCCGTGCGACGTCCACGATCGCGGGCACCAGCTCACGCAGCTTGGCCGCATCGAGGCGGCCGGTGAACAGCTCCACCTCCTGCGGTTCCCGCGAGAGGACGTGCACGAGCCGCATCCGGAACGGGTAGGCATCCTTGAGGTCGGCGACGTCATCGGCGAACATGACCGAGTCGCTGCGGCGGTTGCCGTACAGCAAGGTCACGGTGGAGTCGGGGTGGGAGGCCAGGACGGAGCCGGCGATCGACAGCACCGGGGTGATGCCCGAGCCGGCCGCGATGAGCACGTGGTGGCCGGCCACGGTGAGGTCCGGCGTGAACGATCCGGCGGGTTCCTGCACGTCCAGAAGGTCCCCGGGACGCAGCCGGTGAACCAGCCAGCCCGACAGCGCGCCGCCCGCGACCTCGCGAACACCGATCCGCGGCGGCTGGCCGACCGGCGCGCAGATGGAGTACGAGCGCCGCTGCTCACCTCGCCTGATGGTGAGGGATTGCCCGGCCGCAAAGGCGAAACGGTCACGCAGGCCGTCCGGCACCTCGAACGTCACGGCGGCGGCGTCCTCGGTAAGAGGCTCGACGGCTGAGACGCGAAGCCGATGGAACGTGGTGCGTCCCATCAGATCTCCTTGACGTACTCGAAGGGCTCGCGGCATTCCTCGCAGCGGTAGAGCGCCTTGCAGGCCGTGCCGCTGAACGCCGCAACCTCGCTGGTGCGAGTGGACTGGCAGCGTGGGCAGGCGACGCTGCGGGACCGCACGGTGAGACTGAGCGGAATCGGGCCGGGGTTACGGGGTGCGGCAACGCTGGGCGGAGCGATGCCGGCAGCCCTGAGCTTGCGGTGACCTTCGGGCGTGATCCAGTCGCTGCTCCAGGGCGGCGACAGCTCGGTGCGGATGGTGACGCTGCGGTAGCCGGCCTCGCCCAGCCGCTGCCGCAGATCCTGGTTGATCTCGCGCATCGCGGGGCAGCCGGAATAGGTCGGCGTGATGGTGACCGTCACGTCAGGGCCGTCCTGCTGTACCGCGCGCAGGATGCCGAGATCACCCAGCGTCACCATGGGCAGCTCGGGATCCGGGACTGCGGCGGCAATATCGCGTGCGTCGCGCACCGGGCTCACCAACTCGCGTCCGGATCAGCGCGGGCCACGCTCTGCAGCTCGGCCAGGACGTAACCGAGCGCCTCGGTATGCACGCCGTCACGGCCCGATCTGCCTCCGATGGTGGCCAGCGGGGTGGTCTCAGGCCGCTCCAGGCGTGCGGTGGCAAGGACGGTGTCGAGCACGAGGTCGAACTCGGCCCGAAGCGTCCGGGCATCGACCGCGACCCCGGACAGCGCGGCTTGCACCGGATGGGATGCGAAGAGCTCGTCTACCAGCGGCCAGTTGACATCAAGGCCGGCCTGCATCTTCTCTCGCGAGAGCTCGGTGCCGTCCCCGAGACGCACCACCCACTGCGCGGCATAGTCCCGGTGGTAGGTCAGTTCCTTGACACCCTTCGCCGCGATCGCTGCCAGCACCTCATCAGCCGAGGTCCGCAAGCTGTCGAACAGTGCGAGGCGGAACGTCGAGAACACGAGCAGCCGCGCCACCAGCTCGGCAAAGTCGTCGTCCAGCCGCTCCACGAGCCGGACGTTGCGGAACTCGCTCTCGTCGCGAAAGAACGCCAGGCGGTCCTCGTCCCGGCCGGTTCCATCGGCCCGACCGGCTCGGGACAGCAGCATGCGGGCCTGGCCGAGCAGGTCGAGCGCGATGTTGGCCAGTGCGGTCTCCTCCTCGAGTTCGGGCGCGCGAGTTATCCACTGCTGCAGCCGATGGCTGTAGATCAGGGCGTCGTCGCCCAGCATCAGGCAGTAGGCCGCGAGCGCGCCGGCGTCGATACCCTGGGCAACGGTGGTGTCAACGCCTTCCAGCGCGTCGGTGAACCCGGTTCCGAACGCCCACCGGTCATCGTTCTCGCTTTCGGCCAGCGCGTGATAGGCGCCGAACTCGTCCTCGTTCATTGCCGGCTCACATGTGGGGGACATCGTCGGGGATGTCGTAGAAGGTGGGATGCCGGTAGACCTTGTCGCCGGACGGGGCGAAGAACGGATCCTTCTCAGCGGGGGAGGAGGCAGTGATGTCGCTCGAGCGCACCACCCAGATGCTGACACCTTCGTTGCGGCGGGTGTAGAGGTCACGCGCATGGTGCAGGGCCATCGTCGGGTCGGCGGCGTGCAGCGATCCGACGTGCACGTGGTTCAGTCCGCGCTTGCCTCGTAGGAACACCTCGTACAGCGGCCAGTCGGTCTGCGCGGTCACGGTTGCACCGCCTTTGCGGCGTGGGCCGTCGCGGCCTCGCGGACCCACCGGCCCTCGTCGTGGGCTGCCTTGCGGTGCGCGACGCGTTGGGAGTTACACGGGCCGTTTCCCTCGATCACGGCGGCAAGTTCGTCCCAGTCGACGGGACCGAAGTCGTAGTGGCCGCGTTGCTCGTTCCACCTCAAGTCCGGGTCGGGCAGCGTCACGCCGAGCTTGTCGGCCTGGGGCACCGACATGTCCACGAACCGTTGGCGAAGCTCGTCGTTGGTATGCCGCTTGATGCCCCACGCCATCGACTGGGCGGTGTTCGTGGAGGCCTCATCCGGCGGCCCGAACATCATGAGCGAGGGCCACCAGAACCTATCGACAGCGTTCTGGACCATCTGCCGCTGCGCTGGCGTGCCCCGCATCATCGTCATCAGCAGCTCGTAACCCTGCCGCTGATGGAAGGATTCCTCCTTGCAGATACGGATCATCGCGCGCGCGTAGGGCCCGTAGCTCGAACGGCACAGCGGTACCTGGTTGCAGATGGCCGCGCCGTCGACCAGCCAGCCGATGACGCCGACGTCGGCATAGGACAGCGTCGGATAGTTGAAGATGGACGAGTACTTCTGCCTGCCGTGCACGAGCTTGTCGGTCAGATCCGCCCGGTCCGCGCCGAGAGTTTCGGCCGCGGAATACAGGTACATCCCGTGGCCGGCCTCGTCCTGCACCTTGGCCAGCAGAATCGCCTTACGCCGCAACGACGGCGCCCGGGTGATCCAGTTTCCTTCCGGCTGCATGCCGATGATCTCCGAGTGCGCATGTTGCGCGATCTGTCGGATCATCGTCTTGCGGTAACCCTCGGGCATCCAATCCCGCGGCTCGATGCGGTGTTCGTGGGCGATCGTCTCGTCGAACTGCTGCTGAAGGGGCTCTATCGTCGTCATGCCGGCCACTCCTTCGCCACCATCGTCAGGACGTCGTACTTGGCGACCGATTCTCCATCCTGCTTGGTGACATCGGCATCCCAGCGGACCTCGCCGTGCTCGCTGTCGCCGCGTGGCGTTATCGCCTTGCAGGTCAGCGTGACCGTCAGCTCGTCACCCGGGTAGACCGGCGCCAGGAAGCGCAGGCTGTCGATGCCGTAGTTCGCCAGCACCGGCCCGGGCTCGGGATCGACGAACAGTCCTGCCGCCAACGACAGGATCAGGTAGCCGTGCGCGACGATGCCGTCGAAGAATGGATTGGCCGCCGCCGCGACGGCGTCGGTGTGGGCATAGAACGTGTCGCCGGTGAACTCGGCGAAGTGCGCGATGTCGGCGGCGGTGACGGTTCGCGGGCCGGCGGTGAGGGCGTCGCCGATCCGCAGCTGGGTCAAGGACTTGCGGAACGGGTGGATGTCGCTGAGGCGGCGATCGGCACCGGTCATCCACCGTCCGGACACGGCCGAGAGCATCCGCGGCGAGCCCTGGATCGCGGTCCGCTGCATATGGTGCTGGACGCCGCGGATGCCACCGAGTTCCTCGCCACCACCGGCGCGACCCGGGCCGCCATGTACCAGCGCCGGTAGGGGTGAACCGTGGCCGGTGGACTCGCCGGCATCGTCGCGATCCAGCACCAGCAGGCGCCCGTGCCAGGCGGCAATGCCCTGGACGACCTGGCTAGCGATATCCGGATCGTGACTGATCAGCGAGCCGACCAGGCTGCCCCTGCCGCGGGCGGCCAGCGCGATCGCCTCCGGCACGCTGTCATAGCCCATCAGGGTGCTCACCGGGCCGAATGCCTCGACCTCGTGCGGTTCGGCGCGGTCGGCGTCGGCGAGCAGCAAGATCGGCGACAGGAACGCGCCTCGCTCGGCATCGGCGTCGAGCACCTCGACGTGCTGGGGATTGCCGAACACGATCCGTCCCGCGCCGGTCAGCGCCTTGAGCGAGCGTCGCACCTCTTCGCGCTGCTCGACTCCGGCGAGCGCGCCCATCCGCACGTCCGGGTTCGCCGGGTTGCCGACGATCACCGTCGCGAGACGGGCGGAGGCCGCTTCGGCGACCGCATCGAGCAGGCCGGACGGGACGAACGCGCGGCGGATGGCGGTGCACTTTTGCCCGGCCTTGACGGTCATCTCGTTCGTGAGCCCCTTGACGAAGAGGTCGAACTCGGGGGTCGAGGGGGCAGCGTCCGGCCCCAGGATGGAGCAATTCAGCGAGTCCGCCTCGGCCGTGAACCGGACGGCATTGCCGATCACTGCCGGATGTGCCCGCAAGCGCTGCGCGGTGCTCGCCGATCCGGTGAAGCACAGCAGATCCTGTTCGGTGAGGTGGTCGAGCAGGTCGCCGGCACCGCCGGCGATGAGCTGAATCGCACCCTCGGGCAGCAGGCCGAACTCGACGATGAGCTCGACCAGGCGGTGAGTCAGGTACGCGGTCTGGCTGGCAGGTTTGATGAGGCTCGGGACGCCGGCCAGGAAGGCCGGCGCGAACTTCTCCAACGGGCCCCATACCGGAAAGTTGAAGGCATTGATCTGGACGGCGACACCGCGCAGCGAGGTCCAGATGTGCTGGCCGAGGAAGGTTCCGCCGCGGCCGAGCGGCTCGGTAGCCCCGTCCAGCAGGATGGTGTCGGCGGGGAGTTCACGCCGGCCCCTGCTGGCATAACCGAGCAGCACACCGATGCCGCCGTCGACGTCGAACTTCGCGTCGTTCAGGGTCGCCCCGGTGCGGGCCGACAAGGCGTAGAGCTCTTCACGATGCTCGCGCAGGTGCGAGCCGAGTGCCTTGAGCAGCGCGGCGCGCTGATGAAAGTCCAGTTCGCCGAGCGCCCCGCCACCGGCTCGCCGCCCGTACTCCAGCGCCGCGGCCATATCGATGCCGGACGTAGACAGTTGGCCGATCTCAGCTCCGGTGACCGCGTCGTGCATCGCGATGCCGTGGGTGGCCGGCGCCGACCACGAGCCCTGGACAAAGCTCGGTAACACAGCCATCAGCAGGCCTCTCCGCAGAGAAATACTTACCGTTCATTCGGTCAGTTATTATCCCCGCTTCGATCGCCGCGCGTCAAACAGTCGCACACAGCGGACGTTCAACCGCCGCCATCTCCGCCCTCGTGACCCTTGCCGCCGCCGTCACCGCCCTTGCCTTTGGACTTGCCCGGCGTCGCGGGCGGCGTCGGCGTATTACGCGGCTGAGCGGTGGCGGCGGACGTTGGCGCACTCGCCCTGGCCAGGTCCGCCTGGACAGTTGCCGCAGCCGCTCTGATCCGGCTGAGCTGGCTGTCGCTCAGCCTTCCGGCGGCGCGAGCGGCCGCGGCGTCGGCGTTGAGGGCGTTGAGCGCGGCGCTGGCCGAGGTCCAGTCCTTGCCGGCGGCGGCAGCGGCCAGCGCGCTCATGTCGCGGCGTAACAGCGTGGTCGTCGCGGCGTCGGCGTTGTGCGATCCGCTGCCGCAGCCGGCGATCAGCAGCCCGACCATGACGGGGCCGAGTCGAGAGGTCCTCACGGCAGGGTCCCCTCCAGCTGTCGTAGGTGGCTGCCCAGCGGCCCACTCACGCTCGGGTACGCCGGTGCGGGCGTTCGGTTGCCTGAGTCCGCAGTGCCTCGGGAGACGAGCACGACAACCAGCGCCACGAGCAGCACCGCACCTGCCGCGGCGGCGAGGTAAAGCCGGCCCGGCGAGCGGTGCTTGGTACGTGGCGGCCGGCTCAGCAACGCGGTGGACCGTGGCGCGGGAGTGTGGCTGAGGACGGCGGTGGCACCCGTCGGCGTAGCAGCCGCGGGGTCTGAGTCGCCGAGCGTCGCGGCGAGCTGGTTCAGCATGGTGCTGACCTGTTCGGCACTCGGCCGCGGCGCGGGCTCCCGTTCGGTCATCGCGGTCAGCAGCCCCGCCCATTCTGCTCCGAACTCCTCCGGAATCCCGGGTGAGCGGTGCAGGCGCGCGATCGCCGCCTCGACGCCGACACCCGGGTAGGCAACCTGCCCGGTCAGGCATTCGATGAGGACGAGCCCGAGCGAGTACACATCACTGGCCGGCGTGGCGTTGCCGGTCACAGCCTGTTCCGGGCTGAGGTAGTTCGCCGTGCCGACGGTCATGCCGTGCATGGTGAGCCGGGTGGAGTCGACGAGCCGGGCGATGCCGAAGTCAGTGAGCTTGGCGGTAAACCCCGGCCCGTCCGCGGTTGGCTTGTCGAGCAGGATGTTGGCCGGTTTCACGTCTCGGTGCACGACACCGTTGGCATGGACATAGCCGAGCGTCGCGGCCAGTTCCGCGCCTAGCCGCGCGGTTTGCCTCGTCGTCAAAGGGCCGCCTCGCAACTGTTCGGCAAGGGTAGGGCCGTTGATGAGCTCCATGACGAGAAACGGCGTGCCGGCACCGCCGGGTTCATCGGCGGTGCCGGCGTCGAAAACCGTGACGAGGCCGGGATAGCGAAGGGCGGACAGGGTGCGGATCTCCGCGTCCACCCGCCGCCGGTCCTCGCCGGCCGCCGTATCGAACCGGAAGACCTTCACCGCTACCGGCCGGCGCAGCACGTCATCCTCGCCGCGGAACACTTCTGCCATGCCGCCGCGGCCGATCAGCGCATCAAGGCGGTACCGGCCCCCTAGAACAGCGCCCGTACCGGGAGGCGGGTTCGCTTGAACCGGGTCGGTCATGATGTCCTGTCCGCTGACGTGGCTCACCTAGGTCGTTCGCCAGTCTGCCGCAGGCGGGCTCAGCCGGTTGTGCCGCGGTGGCTGACCGCGTCGCGAAGGCGATCGAACAGTCCCGCCACCGGACCTAGCATCTTGTCGCCCGGAGGCTCGTCAGGAGCCGAAGGATGCGGCCGGGTAGGGGCAATCCGCTTTACCCGATCGACCTGGGTGCCCATCTCGACGAGCTCCTCAGGGGTGAAGATGGCCCGCATATGCGGGAACATCTCGCCTTCCTCCTCGGCAACGTGCTCGCGGATCTCGCGCATCAAGGTGGCCAGCTCCTGGTCGAAACCGGGGTCGTCGGGTTGCAGCGATTCCAGCCGCTTCATGGTTTGTTCCGCCTCGGCGTGCTCCTGCTTGGCGTGCTCCGCCTCCTGCTCGCTCACTCGTTCTTTCACGCGTGGATAGACCTCGGCTTCCTCGGCGACTGAGTGACGAACCAGTTCGATGGTGGCCTGGTCGACCAGATCCTTGCGCCGCGCCCGGGTGGCGTCGTCGCTCAGGCCACGCAGGGTCTCGAGCTCGAGAAACATTCGCTCGACCTCGCGGTGGTCCTTGATGAGGATGTCGATCACGTCTTGGTGGCTGTCAGCCATGGGGATCTCCCGTTCCAGCTTTGCCCCGCTGTCATGCTGCTGCTCAGCACCGACCACGCTAGCTGCTGGTGTCGCCGCTGCCTAGGGCTGCGAGGCGGCGGCGCCGAACAGGCCGCCTTGACCGTCGAGTTGATCGCGAGCTGTAATGAGGCTCATGGCAGAGGACAGCAGCAAGCCCGGTGATCGCGACGCCACTCCGGATCCGGACGATCCGGTTCGACCGTTGAGTGAGCCGGATTCCACCGACGGGTCGTGGGCCGCGAAGAGCGCGACCGGCGAGGCGGAGTTTGTCGAGCCGCCGGCGGAGCGAACCGATGCTGAGCGGCCGTTCACCTCCAGCGAGGACAGCCCGCTGGAAAGCGATATCAATCAGCGGGTGTCGGACCAGGATTGACACCTGACGAGGCCGACAGCGAGTGATCCCAGTCCTCGAGCAGCGTCCGGATACCGGTCACCAATGAGAGTGGCTGGTCCAGCATCACGTGGTGGCCCGCTTCGGGAATCTCGATGACTGGCACCGCGCGTTCGAGCCGGTCGTAGAGAACCTCGCCGAGCTGCTCGGACATCAGTCCGTATTGGGCGCGGAAAAGGGCGGCTCTGCACTTGGGCGTGGTCATGGCGTCGATGGAGATTCGTGGCCGGTTGAAGATGCCCGGATCGAATTTCCAGGTCCAGCCATCGGGCGTCTGGCGGATCGACTGCGCCGCGACGTGCTCCACCGCATAGGGGAGTAGGCCGCCCTGGTCCGGGATAGGCCGGAATCGAGCCAGGATCGCCTCCCTGGTGGGATAGCGGCGCAGCGGGCCGAATGCTCGGTGCTGAAGGGCTTCCCGCTCCTCAGGGGTGAGGTCGCGCACCGGAGAGTCTATGGCCACCACACCCGCGAGCTGCTCGCCGAAATAACCCCCGGCGCTCAGCGTGACGAAGCCGCCCATGCTGTGTCCGATCAGTACCGGGCGCGGTCCGAGCGCTCCATCCACGGCCACCGCCATCAATTCCTCGGCCCAGATGCGCATGCTGTACCCCTCGCGCCGCCCGCTGTCGCCGTGGCCGCTCAGATCGACGGCGGCGACCCGGCGTCCGCTGGCGAGCAGTGGCGCGATGTGGTCCCACCACCGGCTATGCGCAGCCCCACCGTGGACGAGTAGCACGCCGGGAGCTCCGGGCGTACCCCATACCCGGTAGTGCACAGGGGTTCCCGCGACGAGCACCGCTGACGTCGAGGGCTCGTTGGCGAGCGCGCGGTTGAACCACAGGGGCACGGCGTCGGCAGTCACCCCCACAGCATGCACCAGTCGATTGCTCGCCCCGCGGCCTACCGCTTGAGCGCGCTGACGTGCACGTAGTCGAAATCGCTGGTGAAGCCCGCACCGCCCATCGAGATCAAGCCGAGCCGGGTGGCGCTGGTGCCGGCCTGCAGCCAGGTTCCGCCCTTGTCCCAGTGGGTGCCGTCCAGACTGGTGTAAGCGGTGTAGCGGTCCTGCTGGGAGCCCTGGCGCCGCTCGATGCGCAGGTACACGCTTGATCCGACCGGACCGACCACGCCGTTGCCGTAGCTGGGGTAACCGCTCGGCACTGGCGAGACTTGCTTGCCCCATTCGGTCTGGCGGGTGTTCCAGATCGAGACCGACGCCAGCTTGAGGTAGTTACCGTCGTCGTTGTAGATGACGAGCCCGCCCTGCACGTAGTTCTGGCAGCAGCCCTCAGCGGGTGTGTCGACAGCTACCTTCGCCTCGACCAGGTAGTCGCCGGCCGGCGCGGGCTCGGTCAGTACGGATGCCAGCTCGGGGGCCGGCGGATGCAGGTCGGCGTCCTGGGTGTCCCAGCGCAGTCGCCCGCCGCTCACGGTGTAGGTATTCGGATCAGGTGGCCGGATCCAGGTCCATCGCGAGGACAGGGCGGTGCCGTTGAAGTCATCCGACAGCGCCGGATACAGCTTGCCCGGACGGGCATTGCGAACGAAGTCGGCGCGGTAGGCGGTGCGCTGGTCCGGCTGCGCCGCGGGTCCCGGCTGAGGACTGTCCGACGGGCCGCGACCACCGCGTACCACCGGCCACCCGCTCTTCCAGTCCAGCGGGTCCAGCAGCACCGGACGCTTGGTGTAGCCGACAGCCCCTGCGTAATAAGGGTCGTTGCGATCGACCGCGTGGTAGACGATCCATTGCTGCCCGCTGAAATCAGTGATGACGTCGTTGTGCCCGGTACCGACCCAGCGGTTGCCGTTCTGCGCCAGGACCGGCGTACCGCCGACCCGACCCGCCAGGATCGATACTCCGTCGCGGTCCAGGAAAGGTCCGAGCGGGCTGCGCGATCGAGCGGCGAAGACGGAATAGCCGGTGAGCGGACCGTTGCAGCAGTTCGTCGCGGAGGCAAGCAGGTAATACCAGCCGTCGTGGGTCACGATGTCGGTGCCCTCGTACCGGTTGTCGATCGCGATCTGCTGCTGGCTCGCCTTGTCTGAGGAAAGGCCGTCTGCCGACAGCGTCCGGACCGCGATGCCGCCGAAGTAGCTGCCGAAGTACAGGTAACTGGTGCCACCGGCGGTGATGACCTCGGGATCGAACTCCCAGCGACGGCTACCCGGTGAGGACGGGGAGTCCTGCGGTTCGACGACCGGACGTCCCGAATCGGTCCACGGTCCGGTCGGGCTGGGGCTGGTCGCGACTCCGACTGCTGAGCCGCCGCCAGGCAGCGAGGTGTCCGAGGCGGCGAAGTACATCAGGTAACGACCGTCGCGATAGACCACGTCGGGCGCCCAGAGGCCACCATTCGCAGCTACCCAGGCGGGCTTGGTCGGCAGCGCGTCTCCGGCGTAGGTCCAGTGCGTCAGGTCCAGGGAGCTGTACGTCGGCAGGTTGTGGATCAGCGGCTTGCCGTCTGGCCCGAGCTCTGAGGCGGTGAGCGCGTCGGAGGTGCAGTAGAGGTACCAGTGCCGGTCGCCGGCAGACTGACCGTGCAGCACGAAGGGATCGGCACAGCTTTCGGCCTGGCCCCCCGAGGGAAGCGTCAGCGCGAGCGGGTTGCGGTAGCTCGGTGCCGGCTGCCTCGCCGCGGAGGACTGCGGCACAGCCGAGTGAGTGCTCCGTTGCGAGGCGAGCGCGGTGCCGCCGGTAGCCAGCGTCAGTGCGAGGGCAGCTACCAGCAGCGTGGATGCTTTCAGTGGAAGTTTCACGGGACCTCACAGATCGTCTGGGACCGGATGCCCTGCGCTCCGAGCTGGCGGGGCGAGGTCGATCTCGGTCGCGATCTGTTCAGCTCCCGGGATCTGTACAACGTTGTACAGCGCATTCTGCATCTATCGCACACTTGTGTCCAGCGTTCAGCCGCCGCAGCTTTCCCGGACGATCAGCCGGTGGGTCGCGAACACCTCGCGTGCCTCGATCGCGGCATCGGCGTCGATCCGCCGCGCGAGCAATGACACTGCCGCGCGGGCGATCCCCGCCTTGTCCGGGGAAATCGTCGTGAGGGTCGGCGTGCTGAAGCGGCCGTCCTCGATGTCATCGAAGCCGACCACCGCAACGTCTGAGGGCACCTTCAGGCCCGCCAGATGAACCGCTCGGATCGCGCCGAGAGCCAGCAGGTCGTTGAAGCAGAACACCGCGTCCGGACGTCGATCCAGGGCCAGCAACCGGGTCATCGCATCGAAGCCGTCCTGCCGGTGGTACTCCTGGACGGGCATCACCAGCCTCGGGTCGTGCTTGCGCTTGGTCGCGGCAATGGCCTTGCGGAATCCCTTGAGCCGTAGGGCACCCGTCGACTCGGTGGACGCTCCGATGGTTGCTATCGAGGTCCGGCCCAGCGAGATCAGGTGGTGGGTTGCTTCGGCCGCGGCGGCAACGTTGTCGATCGCGACGTGATCAGCACCGCCGACGTGCGGCAATCGTTCACCGAGCAGGACCAAGGGGTGACTGCCCGACAATGCCGCCACGTCCTCGGCGGTCATGGACAGCGGGCTTGCGATGGCGCCGTCCACCAGATGTGCCCGGATGCCCGCCGCGGCTATCTGCTCGTGCGTGCGTTCGCCGCCGGTCTTGTCGATCAGCACCGTCCAGCCCCGACGCTCGGCGGCGTCGACGATCTCACTGGCCAGTTCGGCGAAGTAGGGCGCGTCGATCTCGGGAACCGACAGCGCGATCAGGTTGCTACGGCCGGTGCGCAGCCGTCGAGCCGAGAGATTGGGCCGGTAGTCCAGCTCGTCGATCGCGGCCTGCACTCGCTCGCGGGTGCTCTGGCTGACGAATTCGTAGTTGTTGACAACATTCGACGCTGTCTTCACCGAGACGCCGGCCTGGGCCGCGACGTCTTTCAAACTTGCCGGCATTCGGGGCCTCCAGAGCTGTACGAACCGCCGCCCGAGCGCGCCTGCTGGCACCCGCCCGACGCCCGGCGGTTGCGCACATCAAATCACGCTGATTATTTGTAGCCCTTTACAACGGCGTGTACAACGTTGTACAAATTTTAGGTCGACACTGACGAAGGGGGCCAACGCTGTGACTCGAGCCCAGTTGACCATCGATCCCGCATTCTCGATCGGCGAGGTGGACCGCCGGTTGTTCGGCTCGTTCGTCGAGCATATGGGCCGTTGCGTCTATGAAGGGATCTACGAACCGGGACATCCCTTGGCGACCGGCGAGGGCTTTCGAAAGGACGTTCTTGAGCTGTCCCGAGAGCTCGGAGTGAGCCTCGTTCGTTATCCAGGTGGCAACTTCGTATCGGGATATCAGTGGGAAGATGGGGTGGGGCCGGTCGCGGATCGCCCCACCCGCCTAGACCTGGCGTGGCGCTCAATTGAGACGAATGCGTTCGGGATGCATGAGTTCATGAGCTGGGCAGCCCAAGCAGGCGTCGAACCGATGCTCGCTGTCAACCTGGGCACCCGCGGCGTCAAGGAGGCCGCGGATCTGGTGGAGTACTCCAACTTCCCGGGCGGCACGCAGCTCTCCGATCTGCGCCGGC
>JAVEES010000184.1 GCA_030840285.1 Pseudonocardiales bacterium | reverse complement strand
ACCTGCGGCTTGATCTCGATCTTCTCGATGCCTGGCGTCCGGGCAAGGCCGGCCATGTCGATCTCGTTGTCGAAGTGGCCGATGTTGCCGACGATCGCGTTGTGCTTCATCTTGGCCATGTGCTCGGCCATGATGATGTCCTTGTTGCCGGTCGTGGTAACGAAGATGTCGGCCTTCTCGACGACATCCTCGAGCCGCACGACGTCGATGCCCTCCATGGCCGCCTGCAGCGCGCAGATCGGGTCCACCTCGGTGACGACGACGCGAGCGCCCTGCCCGCGCAAGGATTCCACGGAGCCCTTGCCGACATCGCCGTAGCCGCAGACGACGGCGAGCTTGCCGGCGATCATGACGTCGGTGGCGCGGTTGATGCCGTCAATGAGCGAGTGGCGGCAGCCGTACTTGTTGTCGAACTTGCTCTTGGTGACCGAGTCGTTGACGTTGATCGCCGGGAACAGCAGCGTGCCGGCCTTGGCGAACTCGTACAGCCGGTGGACACCGGTGGTGGTCTCCTCGGTCACGCCGATGATGCTCTGAGCCATCGTCGTGTACTTGGTCGGAGACGCGGCCAGCGAGCGGCGCAGCGTGTCGAGGATGATCTTGTATTCCTCGGAGTCGTTCTCGTCGGCGGAGGGAACCACGCCGGCCGCTTCGTACTCGACGCCCATGTGGATCAGCAGCGTGGCATCGCCGCCGTCATCGACGATCGAGTCCGGGCCCGAACCGTCCGGCCAGGTCAGCATCTGCTCGGTGCACCACCAGTACTCCTCCAGCGTCTCGCCCTTCCAGGCGAAGACGGGGATGCCCTGGGGGTCCTCCGGCGTGCCGTCCGGGCCGACCACGATTGCGGCCGCGGCGTGATCCTGGGTGGAGAAGATGTTGCAGCTGACCCAGCGCACGTCCGCGCCGAGTGCGGCCAGCGTCTCGATCAGAACGGCGGTCTGCACCGTCATGTGCAGGGAGCCGGCGACCTTCTTGCCAGCCAGCGGCTTGGAGTCGCCGAACTCCTCGCGCAGGGCCATCAGGCCAGGCATCTCTACCTCGGCGAGCTGGATTTCCTTGCGGCCGAACGCGGCCAGCGACAGGTCTGCGACCTTGAAGTCGCTGACAGAGCCAGCGCTGTCGGGGGTCAGGGTGACGCTCACGGTTTCTCCTTCGATGGTGGTGCGATGCTGAGTGGGGATGGCGATGGCCGGGAAATCCGACTCATTGATTGCCAGTCGCCGGTACCGGTCCGCCTCGGGTGAGGCCGAGAACCGGTGGACGGCGCCGAACCAGTCGTCGACCGCCCTGGACAGGTCGGCTTCGGTACGCATCCTCAGTTCGAATGCGACCTCGGCCAGCCCGATGCCGTGCTCCTCGATCAGCCTGCGCAGGGAGCGCAGCCGGTCGATCTGGCGGGCGCCGTAAAGGCGATGCCCACCTGGTGTGCGTTGTGTCGCGACGAGGCCTGCCTGCTCGATGTAGCGCAACATCCGCTGCGACCAACCGGTCGCCTCGGCTGCCTGCTGCATGGTGAGTGGCTTCATCGAGAAAAAGCCTACCAGAGTCGTGTCAACTTTTTGTCCAACAACGTGCCCAACTGGCCAAACCGACCGTGCGGCTTGTCAGGCCAGGTTCACGGTCGCCGCGAAGGCGAGGCCCGAACCGCTCACCGTTACCGGCGATTGGCCGGCTGCGACAAAGACGGCCGAGCCGCGCGAGGCTTCCTGACTCTGGCCATCGGCAGCCAGCACAACCGAGCCCTCGGTGACGATCAACAGATGCGGGCGGTCGGCGGCGAGGATCACCTCACCGGCGGCCGGCGTCAGCCGCGACAGCAGGAAGTCGGAGACCGGGACCGGATACACCGCCGTTGCGGGGCTCGCGAGCGCCACCGGCGACAGCGGATCGGCGAGCGGCACGAAATCGGCCACCTTCAACAGCTCCGGCACGTCGACGTGCTTCGGCGTCAGGCCGCAGCGCAGCACATTGTCACTGTTGGCCAGGATTTCCACGCCCAACCCGCGCAGGTAGGCATGCACGTTGCCTGCCCCGAGGAAGATCGCCTCACCGGGCTGCAGCTGGACATAGTTCAGCAACAAGGCCAGCACCGCGCCGATGTCACCGGGAAAATCGCCCGCCGCCAGCACCGAACCGGCCGCCGCTGCCGCCCATGGTCCGCCGGCCTCGGCAAGGCGGCCAGCCGCGGTCACGGCGTCGTCGACGAGCGCCTGCCGCCGCTCCACCGAGGTGGTGAGCAGGGCGGTAAAGGCCACCCGAAGTCCGTCCGGGCCAGCTAGCAACGCCCGATACTCGCCCAGCAGTTGCGAACCAGCGCCGGCCAGCGCGTCGAGGAACTCCAGGGTCTCGGGCACCGGACGGAACCCGCAGAACGCCTGAAAGGGCGTGAGTGCACAGAGCAATTCGGGTTTGTGGTTGTCATCGCGGTAATTGCGTTGCGGCGATCCTTGAGGGACGCCTCGGCGCTCCTCCTCGGCGTACCCGGCGCGGGCCTGTTCCAGCGTCGGGTGCACCTGGATCGACAGCGCCTTGCCAGCCGCCAGCAGCTTGAGCAGGAAGGGCAACCGCCCACCGAAGGCAGCCGCTGTCGCCTCCCCGAGCAGTCCGGCAGGGTCGCTGGCAATGAGTTCGTCCAGGCCCGGGCGCTGCGGGTGCCCGCGCCAGCGAGACGGCTCGTCGGGATGGGCACCCAGCCACAGCTCGGCGGCCGGCTCACCCGTCGGCACCAGGCCGAGCAGCTCCGGAATGGCGGTCGGCGAGCCCCAGGCATAGTCGCGGATCGCACTGTCCAGCTCGTACACCCTGGGCCGGCCGGCATCAGCGTCCGTGGAATTCACCGAGCCTCGCTCGGATGGGCGACGTCACCGGCGGCAGCCGGTTCGCCCGCAGCCAGACCGCGGTCGAGGTCGGGCTCCAGATAGATCACCCGGGCGATCGGTTCGACCGCGCGTACCCGTGCCTCGGCGGCATCGATGATACCCGCGATCTCACGCAACCTGGCCTGCTCGCCGATCGACACCTTCGCAGCGACCAGAAGCTCGTCAGGGCCCAGGTGCATGGTCCGCAGATGGATGACCCGCAGAATGCCCTCGCCCACCAGGGCATCGACGATTCGCTGGTTGGCCACCGGGCTCGCGGCCTCGCCGAGCAGCAGGCTCTTGGTCTCGATGACGAGGACGACGGCGACCGCGATGAGCAGCACCCCGATGCAGGTAGTGCCGATGCCGTCCCAGACACCGTCCCCGGTCAGCGACGTCAGCCCGACACCGGCCAGCGCCAGCACCAGCCCGATCAGCGCAGCGAAATCCTCCAGCAGCACCACCGGAAGCTCGGGAACCTTCGCGCGCCGGATGAACTCCACCCAGGACGCGTCGCCCTTCAACTCGCGGGATTCTGCGATCGCGGTCCTGAACGAGAAACCCTCGAGCACGATGGCGATGAGGAGCACGGTCACGGCGATCAGCGGGCTGTCCAGGTGATGCGGGTGGCGGATCTTCTCCACGCCCTCATACAGCGCGAACAACCCGCCGACCGAGAACAGGCACAGCGCCACGAGGAAGCCGTAGACATAGCGGTTGCGGCCGTAGCCGAAGGGATGCTCCGGCGTTGCCGTCTGCTTGGCCCGCTTCGCCCCGAGCAGCAACAGCCCCTGGTTTCCCGAGTCCACGAGCGAGTGCACCGATTCAGCGAGCATGGAGGAGGACCGGGTCAGCAGGAACGCGATGAACTTGATCACCGCGATGCCGAGATTGGCGCTCAGGGCGGCGACCACTGCCTTGGATCCGCCGGACGTGCTCATGCGGCGGGTCTCGCCGGCGCGGGGATCACCGTTCGGGTGATCACGGTTCGGGTGATCAATGTGGCAGCTCTCCTAGACGTGGTGCGGACGGGTCGATCCCGCGCCCGAGGGCGAGGTAGCAGGCGGCGAAGTCGCCCACCGCGGTCGCCGCGGCGAAACGGACGAGAAGGTGTGCGTCAGGCACCTCGATCCGCGACGCGCCGATGCCGCGCTGGGCAGCGAGATCGGCCAGTGCCCGACCCGCGCGGCGGGCCGCATCACCACCGAGGGCTTCGGGCGCGGCCGGTTCGGGCGCGCCGCTGTACGGGTCGTCGTCCCCGATCAGGACGAGGCGTGGCAGCGCCGCGGTATTGGTCACCCGGTCGGCGAAGAAGTCGTTGTCGGCCGCCGCGAACTCGAGCAACGCCCCGACCCGGGCGACGTCGTCGGGCAGCGAGGCGGCCATGGCCGTCGAGCCGCCGACGAGCTGGATCGCCGCAGCCACCCGACGGGCCGCCACCGTGGCGCCGGGACCGGCTCCGGCGATGACCGGCACCGCCTCGGCAAGATCGGTCGCGAGCACCTTCGCCGGGCCGGTGAACGCCGATGAATCCGGCCGGTTGGCCTCAGCGACCTCGTCCAGGCCATCGGCCAGAGCTTCCAGGACGCCGGGCAGGTCGACGAGCCCGAAGGCTTGGATCGCCTGCAGCGCCGGCGTCGCCAGCGCCCACCACATCGCTCGTGTCGACACCGAGGCGAGGTGGCCGACGTCGGCTACCGGATGCCGCGCCGCAGCGGCGCCGACCGGCGACGCGGCCGGCGCGGCGACCGAGATTGCGAGGCCGCGCCGGGCGGCCTGGTCCACCAGTTCGGCCAGCCGCGGATGCCGCCCGTCGGCGGACACCACGATGAGGGCATCGGCCGAGCCGACCCACTTGGGTAGCACCGGTTCGCGCCAGTCGATCACCGGCGCGTTGCCCGAGCAGAGCACCGAGAGCAGGTTCGACAGGTAGGGGGCCTGGGCGTCGGCGGCGACGAGCACCGAGCGCGGCGCCTCGCCTGCCAGGCGCGAGATACCGAAGTCATCGGCTGTCGACAGCGCGCGGCGGACGTGGGCACCGGACGAGGCAAGGGCGCGCAGCAACCCGGCCCGATCGGCCAGCTGCAGTGCGTCCGGGTCGTCCAGCACGTCCGGAGTGAAGGACGGCACGGCGGGCGCGCTATCCGGCCGGCGTGTCGTCGACCGGCACCCCGAGCCCGTTTGGCCCCGGCGCTGCCTCGTCGGCGAGCAGGACCGGGATCCCGTCCCGCACCGGGAACCGGCTGGCGCACGAGGTGCACACCAGCTCCTGGGTGGTGCCGTCGGAGATCTCCAACCGCAGCGGGGCGTGATCAGCGCTGGGGCAGGCCAGGATGGCCACAAGCTCGGCCGACAATGTCATCTCGGTGCTCCTAGGGGTGGGTCGCGGTTCGATCTCCCGCCGAACCTACCTAACGGCGGATCACGGCGAGCGCCTCGTCGCGCACGGCGGCCATCCGTTCGGCCGTGCCCGCTTCGACGTTCAGCCTCAGCAGCGGCTCGGTGTTGGATGCCCGGACGTTCAGCCAGGCCCCGTCGGGCAGGCTCAGGGTCAGGCCGTCCAGCTCGTCTGACCGGCCGCCCTGCGCGGCGAAGTGCGCCTCGATCGCCGAACGCGCGGCGGCGGCGTCGGCCACCGTGGAGTTGATCTCGCCCGAGCCGTGGTACCGCTCGAACTCGGCGGCGAACTCCTTCAGCGGCGCGTCCTGCTCACCGAGCGCGGCCAGCACGTGCATCGCGGCCAGCATCCCGGTATCGGCGCGCCAGAAATCGCGGAAGTAGTAGTGGGCCGAGTGTTCGCCGCCGAATACCGCATCGGTCTCGGCCATCTGTGCCTTGATGAAGGAGTGTCCGACCCGGGTGCGCACTGGACGGCCGCCGTGTTCGGCGACGATCTCGGGCACTGCTCGCGAGGTGATGAGGTTGTGGATCACCACCGCGCCAGGCGACTTGGCCAGCTCCCGGACGGCAACCAGCGCCGTGACGGCGCTGGGCGATACCGGGTCCCCCGACCCGTCGATCACGAAGCAACGGTCGGCGTCCCCGTCGAAGGCCAGCCCGATATCCGCACCATGGGCCAGCACCGCCTTCTGCAGGTCCACCAGGTTCGCCGGCTCCAGCGGGTTCGCCTCGTGGTTGGGAAACGTCCCGTCCAGCTCGAAATACAGCGGGACGATCTCCAGCGGCAGGACGCCGAGCAGCTCATCGCCCAGCACGGCGGGCACCGTGTAACCGGCCATCCCGTTACCGGCATCGACGACGACCTTCAGCGGCCTGGATCCGGACAGATCGACCAGCGAACGCAGGTAGCGCGCATAGTCGCCCAGCAGCTCGCGGCTGCTGAGAGAACCGGGCTGGGCGACCGGCTCGGGCAATCCGCCGTCCAGGTACTGCTGGGCTGTCGCGCGGATCTCGACCAGACCTGAATCCTGCCCGATGGGCTGGGCACCCGCCCGGCAGAGCTTGATGCCGTTGTACCTCGCGGGGTTGTGGCTTGCGGTGAACATGGCGCCGGGCAGGTCGAGCGTGCCCGAGGCGAAGTACAGCAGGTCGGTGGACGCAAGCCCGATATCGACCACGTCGGCGCCGAGGCTCCTGGCGCCGTCGGCGAAGGCGCTGAGCAGCTCCGGTCCGGACTCGCGCATGTCGTGCCCGGCAGCGAGCGCGCGGGCACCGGTGACGGTGACGAAGGCGGCTCCCAGTGCGCGGGCGACGTCGGCGTTCAGCTGATCGGGCACTGTGCCACGGACGTCGTAGGCCTTGACGATTGCAGAGAGGTCGGGCATCGGGATGGGGCTCCTTGGCGGCACGAGGGTTCACCGACGACTTGGCGGCTGGCTACGTGACGGGCTGGGCGGCTAGGTGTGTCGCAGTCTGCAACGACCTGCGGCGAATCCTACCGAGCACCGAGCCGGTAACGCGCGAGACGTCCGTCAGACCGAGGGGGGCACCACTCGCAGGTGGCCGCGACGGCCGAGCGAGCCACTGTCGGAACGGCCACCGTCCGGTATCGGAACCTCTACCCGGGCAGCTTCGCGGACTGCGTCTGCCAGCGCTTCCAAGTCGTCGGCGTGCGGCAAGGGGGACGGGAACTCCCCCGCGTGCCGGACGACTTCCCACCCGCGCGGAACCGTCAGCCGGACCGCGTGCTCCTCGCAGAGGTCATAGGAGTGCGGCTCGGCGAACGCGGCCAGCGGGCCGACCACCGCGGTGGAATCGGAGTAGATGTACGTCAGCGTCGCGACTGCCTGCTGAATGCAAGCAGGCCTGGTACAGCGACGGACGTGTCTCACTACGCCGACACTAGTGGGCGGCTCACTGTTTGCCCCTTAGCCACCCCGATCCGCGGCGCGTGTCGCGGGATGCCTAGCGCGGACTAGGCTCCTGCGTCGATGGACAGCAACGAGTCCCGACCACCCGCCGCCCCAGGGCGGGCCGGCCCGCCACCGACGACGGCGCGGGTTCGGCGCGACCGGCGGGGCCGTGGGCTGCGCGGAATGCTGGCACCGCGCGGCGTACCGATCAGCCACACCCGTGCCGATCTGTTCGATGCGATGGTGCTCAGCGCGGTGGAGCACCTGCAACCCCGGCTCGGCGACCGGCTGGCACATGTCGAGTTCGCGGTCGAGGACATCCCGCCCGTCAGCCATCACGGAACCGGCGACTTCGACTACGACTCAGACGTCCTGGACGACAATGCCGTGCCGCTGTCGCGCTTGTACCGGGCCGGCCTCGGTGATATCCGCGAGCCTCTGGTGGTGGTCTACCGCCGCCCTCTGGAAACCAGGGCGATCCGTCCCGATGACCTGTCGGACCTGATCCACGACGTGGTCGTGGAACAGGTGGCCAGGCTCCTGGGGTCCTCGCCGGATGAGATCGACCCGCCGCTGGACTGAGTGTCAGACGGCAGTGCTCTCAGACGGCGAAGCGCTTGACGCGACGGCGCTCACGCTCTGAGAGGCCGCCCCAGATGCCGAACCGCTCGTCGTTGGACAGTGCGTACTCCAGACACTCACCGCGGACTTCGCAGCCGACGCAGATCTTCTTGGCCTCGCGGGTCGAACCGCCCTTCTCAGGGAAGAACGCTTCGGGGTCCGTCTGGGCACACAGCGCACGCTCCTGCCAGCTCTGCTCGTCGCCGAGCCCGAAGATGCTGGGGAGGTCCGCTTCGGCAAGGTGTGCGGGTATATCCGTCACGGTGTTCTCCTACGGCGGTCGAGTGCGGGTAAAGCTGCCAGCCTGGCGCTGGCCTTCAGAAATCCGCTCACCTGGTTAGATCGGCGTTCGAGCGAATGACTTAAATGGAATTACACTCGTGTCGTTACCCATAAGTCAAGCCAAGACCTGCTATTCGGCTGAGATTTAACGCAGGCGGTGCGGCGAGCAGCTCACGCAGGCTTCAAAACGGGCGAGATCGGGTCGTAGAGGGTCTTGCGCTGGCGTGCTGGGCGGCCTGCTCTCGCCGCTAGCGCCTCGAGGTCGGCAACCGTCTTACGAGAGCCGTTCTCCGAGCCGGCCATCCGCGAGATGGTCTCCTCCATCAGGGTGCCGCCCAGGTCGTTCACACCGCTGCGCAGCATGTCCACGACGCCCTCGTCGCCGAGCTTCACCCAGCTGGTCTGGATGTTGCGGATCTTGCCGTGCAGCAGGATCCGCGCCAGCGCGTGCACCGCCTTGGTCTCGCGCTGGGTCGCTCCGGCTCGGGCCAGGCCGGCGAGATAGATCGGCGCTTGCTGGTGGACGAAGGGCAGCAGGACGAACTCGGTGAAACCGCCGGTCTGATCCTGCAGCCGGCCCAGCAGCTTCAGGTGCGCGACCCAGTGCCTCGGATGGTCCACGTGGCCGTACATCATCGTGCTGGTCGTCGGGAGGCCGATCCGGTGTGCGGTGGTGACCACCTCGATCCAGGCTGAGGTGGGCAGTTTCCCCTTGGTGAGCACCCAGCGCACCTCGTCGTCGAGGATCTCGGCAGCGGTCCCGGGCAGCGACCCCACGCCGGCTTCCTTGAGCCCGATCAGGAACTCCTCGATCGAGAGATTCGCCCGCGACGCCCCGTTGACCACCTCCATCGGAGAGAAGGCGTGCAGGTGGATCTCGGGGACCGCGCGCTTCACCGCGCGAGCGAGGTCGAAGTAGGCCGAGGCCGGCAGCTTCGGGTCGATCCCACCCTGCATGCAGATCTCGGTGGCACCCTCGGCGGCGGCTTCGCGTACCCGGTGCTCGATCTCGTCCGCGGACAGCGTGTAGGCGTCGGCGTCGCTGGCACGTTGCGCGAAGGCGCAGAACCGGCAGCCGGTGTAGCAGATGTTCGTGAAGTTGATATTGCGGTTGACGACGTAGGTGACGTCCTCACCGACGGCGTCCTTGCGCAGCTGGTCGGCGAGCGCGGCCACTGCCTCCAAGCCCGCGCCGTCGGCCATCATCAAGGTCAGCGCCTGTTCGTCGCTGAGCCCCGCCGGGTCGCGCTCGGCCGCTCGCAGGGCGGCCGCGACCTCGGAGTCCAGCGCGGTTTGGCCGGGGGTGAACACCCGGTCCCGCAGCGCGTTCCAGTCGCCGTAGACCTCGTTGAAATCGCTTCTGCGGTCGTTGGTGCGGCCATCGGTGTCGACCGCCGTGTGCAGGTCGATCCGGCCCGAGGACTCCCACTGGGAATCCGGTTCCTGCCACGGCAGGCCACGCGGGCGGCGAACCGAGCCATCGGGGGCGATCGCTGCCAGCCCGGTGACGTCATCGCGCAGCTGCCGGACGTGCGGCAGGATCCTCGGATCGAGCCACGGCGTCTCGTCCAGCACGTAGGACGGGTGGGCGGTGAGGCGTTCGGTGAGGCTGAAGCCGTGCTCGAGCAGGAGCTGGCTCAGCTTGTCCAGCTCCGGCCACGGACGCTCGGGGTTGACGTGGTCCGGGGTCAGCGGCGAGATCCCGCCGAAGTCGTCGACGCCGGCGTCCAGCAGCAAGAGGCACTCGGTGATATCGACGAGGTTCGGTGGCGCCTGCAAGGTGAGCCGGGGACCGAGCACCAGCCGGGACACGGCCAGCGTCGCGAGGTACTCGTCCAGATCGAGATCCGGATCGTTGCGCATCGCGGTGTCGTCCTTGGCGCGGAAGTTCTGCACGATGACTTCCTGGATGGCCCCGAATTCGCGAGCGCTCCCCCGGATCGCGAACAGCGAGTCCGCACGCTCCTCGCGGGTCTCGCCGATGCCCACCAGGATGCCGGTGGTGAACGGGATGTTGAGCCGACCGGCGTCGGTCAGCACCCGCATCCGTACCTCGGGATCCTTGTCCGGGCTGCCGTAGTGGGGGCCGCCGGGCTCGGTGAACAGCCGACGAGCGGTGCTTTCGAGCATCATGCCCATGCTGGGTGCGACGGGCTTCAATCGCTGCAGCTCGGTCCAGCTCATCACGCCCGGGTTCAGGTGCGGCAGCAGGCCGGTGCGCTCAAGCACGGCGACCGAGGCCGCCCGCACGTAGTCCAGGGTCGAGTCGTAGCCGCGTTCGTCCAGCCAGGCCTTGGCCTGCGGCCAGCGCTCCTCCGGACGGTCACCCAGGGTGAACAGCGCTTCCTTGCAGCCCAGCGCCGCGCCCTGTTCGGCGATCGCGACGACCTCGTCGATCTCGAGATAGGCGGCCGGCAACCGGTGCGGGACGGTGGCGAAGGTGCAGTAGTGGCACCGATCGCGGCACAGCCGGGTCAGCGGGATGAACACCTTGCGGGAATAGGTGATCACACCTGGACGTCCGGCCGCGACGAGCCCGGCGTCACGAACCGACGCCGCGGTGGACATCAGCTCGGTGAGCGCGTCGCCGCGGGCGGCCATCAGCACCGCGGCCTCGGTTCGGTCGAGTGCGGCACCATCGCGAGCCCGGCGCAGGGCACGGCGAATCGCGGACTGGGAAGGCTCGGCAACAGTCACGACGGCAAGCCTATGCGCTGCGTAACACGCCCTGGCTGCCGACGTACCCTCGGTGCGACATGAGCTGCTACGTGGACACCGTGCGCGCCTATCCGGAGGCGGGGCTGCGCTACACCGAGTTCTGTCATCTCCTCGCTGATGACCCGGCTGAGCTGCATGCGCTGGCCGGCGAGCTGGGCATGCCCCGCCAGCTGTTTCAGGACCACCCGTGGCGATGGCACTACGACCTTCCCGCTCACCTGCGGCCCCGCGCGATCGAACTCGGCGCCCTCGAGGTGACGCTGCCCTTCGTGGGCGCGCTGCTCAAGCAGCGGCGAGCGAGCGTGCAGGCTGGCGTGCGAGCGGGTGTCACGGAGCCCGCCGTGCCCGACCCGGTCGGCTCGATGGCTATCACGGTGTGCCGGCTGGCAATCGATCCGCACCACGGCAGGCTGAACCACCGCAACCGGGTCGGGATCGCGGTCCGGGGGGCGCTTTTCGCCGAGCTTGCTCTCACCCAGCGGCTTCGTGGCGAGCGCCTGCCGCGGG
>JAVEES010000070.1 GCA_030840285.1 Pseudonocardiales bacterium | reverse complement strand
AGATCCAGCCCGCGCGCCCAGGTTCCTCGTGGCTCTGTTGCGTTGGCCGGACTGTTCACCGGCGTCTACCCGCGAGCCTCACCCGGTGGTTGGCAACTCATCGGCCGCACCGAAGTGCCGCTGTGGGACGAGACCGCTCAGCCTGCTGCCTACCTGCTGCCGGGCGACCAGGTGCGATTCGTCCCGCTGCCATGACCGATACCCGACTGCACGTCCTGCGAGGTGGTCCGCTGACCACGATTCAGGATCTCGGCCGCCAAGGTTTCGCTCACCTCGCCGTGCCTCGAAGCGGCGCTGTCGACCGACCGTCCCTGACCCTTGCCAACCGCTTGGTCGGAAACTCCGAGGACGCCGCCGGGCTGGAGATGACGGTGGAGGGCGTGGCGGGCTACCTGGACCAGCCACGGTACGTCGCGGTCACCGGTGCCGAGGCACCCATCACCATCGGCGGCCGCCCAGCGGCCTGGGGCGTGGCCCAGCGGGTACGCGCCGGCGAGCTGATCGAGGTGGGCAGAGCACGCCGGGGCGCCCGCAGCTACCTAGCGGTGGCCGGCGGTATCGACGCCGTGCCGGTGATGGGGAGCCGTTCCACGGATCTCTTGTCCGGTCTCGGTCCGCCCGTCGTCACTGACGGCGCGAGACTGCGGATTGGTCCCGCGACCGCGCCGCCGGCCGCGCTGGACTTTGCGCCCTACCGCCTGCCGCAGGCCGAACTCGTGCTCGATTGCTATCTGGGGCCCAGAGACGACTGGGTCACCAGCGAGGCAATCGAGCTGTTCGCCCGCACCGCGTGGCAGGTCAGCACGGATAGCAACCGAATTGCCTTACGGTTACGGGGCGTTCGGCTCGAGCGGCGCATCACGCGCGAGCTACTGAGCGAAGGGGTTCCCCTCGGATCCGTGCAGGTTCCAGCTGACGGGCAACCCGTGGTGTTCCTCAACGACCATCCGACCACCGGCGGCTATCCGGTGATCGGCGTCGTGCCGGAGCCCGACATCTGGCAATGCGGTCAGGCGGTGCCCGGAACGAGCATTCGCTTTCGGATCAAGCGATGTAGCCCGTTGTAACCGGTCGATCAGTGAGATGTTCCACGGTAGAGATTGATGGGACGCCCGGTCGACCCGTACTCGAGATCGAGCTCGAGAACGCCCCGGCGGTGCAACTCGCTCAGGTAGCGCTGGGCGGTCGGCCGGCTGACCCCGACCAGGGCCGCGATCTCGCTGGCGCCCACCGGAACGGAGCTGTCTTGGACCGCGCGAAGGATTTTGGCCATGGTGGGCGGTAGCAGACGCGGCTTGCTACCGCCGTCGCGCGATCCTCGCAGCATGTTGTAGAGGGAGTCCACGGTCGCCTGATCAGCCTCGTCACCGGACGCCGCGTTCATCACCTCGGCACGCCAGCGACGGTAGCTCTCGAGCTTGCTCTTGAGCTGGCCGAATCCGAACGGCTTGACCAGGTAGTACATCGCTCCGACGCTCATCGCCGCCCGAACCGATTCGAGGTCTCTGGCCGCGGTGATGAAGATGCAGTCAGGCGCGTTGCCCGCGCCGGTGAGTGACCGGAGCAGGCTCAGCCCGTCCTCGTCCGGTAGGTAGATGTCCAGGATCAACAGGTCGGGACGCTCTTGCTCGATCTTGGCGCGGGCATCAGCAGCCGTGTGCGCCTGGCCGACGCACACAAACCCGTCGATGCGCTCGATGCTGGCCGCATGGATCCGCGCGACCCGGAAGTCGTCATCGACGACAAGGGTGCGGATCGGCAGCGCAACGCTGGGCATCACGGCCGCCGCTCGGCCGCGACGGGCTCGCCCGAGGTGTGAGCGGGAAGCGGCATCCGAACTTCGAACCTCGCTCCGTCCCCCGACGTTGCCGTCACCGTTCCGCCGGCCCGGTGCACGAGTCGCTGGACCAGGGCCAGGCCCAGTCCGCGCCGGGACAGGCCCCGCAGCGACTTGGTCGAGTAGCCGTCCTCGAAGATCGCCTCCATGGACTCGGCCGGGATGCCGGGACCGTTGTCGGACACCACGACGCGAACCTCGCCCTCCCCTTGCAGATCAACGGTGACCGTGCGCGGCGGGGGCTGAGCGGCCACTGCATCGATGGCATTGTCGATGAGGTTTCCGACGATGGTCATCAGATTCTGCGCCTCGCTGTCGGGTACGTCGAGGTGTGACCCGGCGGTGATCACGAGTTCGATCTCGCGCTCCGCGGCCACCGACAGCTTGGCCACGAGCAGGGCCGCCAGTACGGGCGGCGCGATGCGGGCACGAACATCCTCGGCCGAGACCAGCTGGTTCTGGACGATCGTAGTCACGAACCGGCTGGCTTCGGCGAACTCGCCGAGGTCCAACAGCCCGGCGATGACATGCAGCCGGTTGGTGAATTCGTGCTCCTGGGCACGCAGGGCGCCCGCTAGACCGGTCATGGCGTGCAGTTCCCGCATGAGCGACTCGAGCTCCGTGCGATCGCGCAAGGTGACCACGCTGCCGACGTCACGCCCGGCCGCGACGACGGGGTTGCGGTTGACGACCAGCAACGAATCATCGGTGAGGATGGTCTCGTCCTGTCCTTCGGCATTGCCCGCCAGCACATCGCGTAACCGCCCGGGCGGGAAGACCTCCTCGACCGAGCGGCCGATGACCGTCCCGCTCAGTCGCATCAGCCGGCGTGCCTCGTCGTTGATGAGGGTGATCCGCTGCCTGGTGTCCAGGCCGATCACACCCTCACGGATGCCGTGCAGCATGGCCTCGCGATCCTGCAACAGCGAGCCGATCTCGGCGGGCGCGAGGCCGAAGGTCGCGCGCCGCAGCGCACCGGTCATCACCAGCGTGACCAGCACGCCGACCCCCAGCGCGAAAGCCGAGTACAGCACGATCGACATGACCTGGGCCCGCACCGCGTCGGCCATCCGGGCTTCGACGATCCCGACGGAGACCTGGCCGATCACGTTGCCGGCGCTGTCGAAGATGGGCGCCTTGCCGTTGGCGGATCGGCCCAGGCTGCCGTGATCGATCCCGACGTGAGCCCGTCCGTCCAGTACCGCGACAGGTTCCTCGAGTCGCTTGCCGATCAAGGCAGGGTTGGGGTGCGAGAACCGGATGCCGGCGCGGTCGGTCACGACGACATAGGAGGCGCCCGAGCCCTTTGCGATGCGGTTCGCCACTGCCTCCAACAGGTGCCTCGGGTCGCCAGCCGCTACGAGGGCCTTCACCTCGGGGATGTCGGCCACGACGGTCGCCACCGAACGGGCGCGGTCCTCGTACTGCTTGTCGAAGGTCCTCTTCGTCAGCTGCACGTTGAGCGTGCCGCCGATGACGACGGTTGCGAGCAGGATGGCCAGCACCGCCAGCAGGATCCGGGAGGCGAGCGTCTTCAACCGCCACATCCCCGGCCACCTCCTTCGACCCCCCGACCGCCCACCGCGACGCCGATCTGACATGAAAGCACGCTACGCGGCACAACGGAAGGCGGCGTGAACGCAATGCACATAACCCTGCGAAACGTTCGCGTGACGAGCAATTCATCCACTTATCACGGACATGGAGCCGAACTCGGAGAACGAGCACAACAGTTCCGGTGCGGCCGCGGGACGCGCAACCTGTTGCAATCCCTGACGGCAGAGGAGCCAGAGCCAACTCATGAGCATCAATTCCACGAGCAATGTCATCGAGCTGAGGGGTGTCTCCAAGCGCTTCACCACGCCCTCCGGCGGAATCTACACCGCACTGCGCGAATTGGATTTCAGTGTCGCGCCGGGTGAGTTCTGCGCGGTGGTCGGACCCACCGGTTGCGGCAAGTCCACGACGCTGACGCTGGTCTCCGGCCTCGAACGCCCGAGCACGGGCACGGTTCAGGTTGACGGCGTGCCGGTCTCGGGGATCACGCCCGGGGTCGGCTTCATGTTTCAGAACGACGCGGTCTTTCCGTGGAAGAGCGTGCTGGACAACGTCGCGGCTGGTCCGAGATTTCGCGGCACCAGCAGGCGGCTGGCCAACGAGGCAGCGCGGGACTGGCTGCGCCGGGTGGGCCTCGCCGGTTTCGAGGACCGCTTTCCGCACCAGCTCTCCGGTGGCATGCGCAAGCGGGTCGCCCTCGCCCAGAGCCTGATCAACGAGCCGCGGGTGCTGCTCATGGACGAGCCGTTCTCCGCACTCGACGTCCAGACCCGCTCGATCATGGCCGACGAACTGCTGAACCTCTGGGAGCAGACCCGTCCGGCGGTCATCTTCGTGACACACGATCTCGAGGAAGCGATCACCCTCGCCGACAAGGTGATCGTTCTGACGGCCGGGCCAGGACGGATCAAGAAGATCTTCCGCATCGATCTGCCCCGTCCCCGCAACGCACAGGAGATCCGCTTCACCGACGAATTCGTGGCCCTCTACTCCGAGATCTGGGAGACGTTGCGCTCAGAGGTCGAAACCGCCTATGCCCGCACGACAAAGGAGGTGTCGGCATGACGCAGGCCAAGCGCATCCCCGACCTCGGCAGCACCGAACCGACGCTCGAGGTTCCCGCTGCCGGCGGCGATGACGACCGGGCCCGGGCCCGTGAGCTGCGCCGCCGCAAGCTGCGCAGGCGGATCTGGCTGAACCTCGCCCGCATCGCGCTGGTGGTGGCCGCGCTCGGTTCGTGGGAGCTCGGGGTCAACACCAAGCACATCGACCCGTTCTTCTGGGGACAGCCCTCCGGCGTCTGGCGTCAGCTCAAGACCTGGATCACCGACGGCACCGCGCAGGGATCGCTGGGTGAGCAGATCCTGGTGACGTTGCAGGAGGCGGTGTACGGCTTCCTGATCGGCGTCTTCCTCGGCGTCGTGCTCGGCATCGCCCTGGGACGCAACCGATTCCTGTCCGACCTGCTGTCGCCTTTCATCAAGGTGGCGAACTCGATCCCCCGCATCGTGCTCGGCTCACTGTTCTCGATCGCGTTCGGTTTCGGGTTGACGTCCAAGGTCGTGCTCGCCATCGTGCTGGTCTTCTTCGGCGTCTTCTTCAACGCGTTCCAGGGCACCCGCGAGGTCGACCGCAACCTGCTGTCGAACGCACGCATCCTCGGCGCCTCCAGGTGGCAGGCCACCCGGCAGGTGGTACTGCCCTCGGCGTTCACCTGGATCCTCGCCAGCCTTCATGTCAGCTTCGGGTTCGCGCTGATCGGCGCCGTGGTCGGCGAACTGCTCGGCGCGGACAAGGGCATGGGCCTGCTGATCCGCAACGCCCAGAACAACTTCTCACCCAACGGAGTGCTGGCCGGAATGGTCGTCATCGGGGTCATTGCACTCGTGGCCGAGGCGCTGATCACCGCGTTGGAGAAGCGGCTGCTGCGCTGGCGGCCGCCTCAGCTGGCCGGTGATGCCGGCATCTAACCGCCACCTCGCACGTCGCACCACACGTCTTTTTCATCAAAGCGAAAGGGTATTCCGTGAACAGACGATCGACCATTGCCGCCGTCTCCCTCGCAGCGGTCGCCGCACTCACCATCAGTGGCTGCAGCAGCAAGGCCTCCCAGACCACATCCGCTGGCGGCGGCGGGAGCCAGTCAGCGGCCCCCGCCGGCGCACCGAAGCTGACCGTGATGGTCGGCGGCCTTTCCAAGCAGATCTACCTGCCGTTCATGCTCGCCAAGCAACTCGGCTATTACGCCAAGGCAGGCGTGAACATCAACCTGATCGACGAGCCGGCCGGTGGCGACGCCACCAAGAACATGATTGCCGGGCAGGTTCAAGGTGTCGGAGGCTTCTACGACCACAACATCGCCCTGCAGGCCCTCGGC
>JAVEES010000182.1 GCA_030840285.1 Pseudonocardiales bacterium | reverse complement strand
GTGAGAGCAGGTTTCTCACCGGGGCTTCGTCGTTTCTGGGTGCGGTCCCTCTGGGTCGACGTTACGAGCGAGGGCCCGGAGACACACATGAACAGCATGACTGCTCAGTTCCTTGGTATCGCTGATGTGGTCGAACCTCCGCCGGTCGCGGTCGTGATCGACGTCATGCGTGCTTTCACCGTAGCTGCATGGGCATTCGCCCGGTGCCGAAAAGATCATCCTTGCCGAATCCCTGGATCAGGCCTTGACACTGAAGGCTCGACACCCGGACTGGTGGGCCCTCAAAGACGGCCCACCCGCACCCGGGTTCGACGCCGTCAATTCGCCGGGCCTGATGCGATCTCTCGATCTTGGCGGACGGACCCTTATCCAGAAACCACCGCCGGGACAGTTGGCGCCCTAGCTGTCCGGCAGGCGCGTTTAGTGCTATGCGCAAGCTTTGTCGTGGCCGGGGCAACAGCCCAGTTCCTACGGACCAATAAAGCCGACCGAGTCACCTTCGTCATAACCGGTGAGGACGGACAAGCCGATGAAGAGCTGGCGTGTGCGCACTACATCAGTCGTAGAGTCAGGGAACCTGAGACCGATCGAGCCGAGTACCTGCATCGCGCTGCGACGTCGCGCGCAGCCGCCGAACTGGCGCAGGGCGAGCGTCAAGGCGCCCACCCCGACGACGTCGCGCTCTGTCTAGACCTCGATCGGTTCCCGTTCTCTATGGTCGCAACCTTGGAGAACACACACATGACCCTCCGCGCGGCTCCCTGAGCCGATCTGAAGCCGAGCCGTGGAAATGATGGCTGCTGCCACACGAAAACCGAGGTCAGGTAGCGTCTGCGAAGTCATGAGGCCCGTTGCGCCGGGATCTGGGTTCACAACCCGCGGTCCGGACCAGCTGTGCGCACTTCGTGAAAGTTCTGCGGCCCTTCGGATGAGCGCGGCGCACATGAACGCGGGCGCGAAGGTGCGCCAAAATGGGTGGCAAGGCGACTGGCGATGCCACGCTTGCCAGAGAGCGTGGTTGGGTTGTGCCGGTCGACGGCTTGTAGAAGGGGAGGAGGCGGCGATGATTCCGGGGCCCGCCGCCGCTCGGCCGGTCACGCCAACGGCCAGCGCCAGGCGGCCGACGCGCGTGCTCACGATTCCTAACGCGCTCAGCGCCGCGCGCCTGCTCGGTGTGCCGCTCTTCCTCTGGCTGCTGCTCGGCCCGCATGCCGACGGCTGGGCGTTGCTCGTACTGGCCCTGAGCGGCGTCACCGATTGGGCCGACGGCGTGCTGGCGCGCAAGCTCAATCAGACGTCCTCGCTCGGTGCGTTGCTCGACCCGTTGGCCGATCGCCTCTACATCCTCGCCAGTCTGGTCGGCCTGGTGCTGCGCCACGTGATCCCATGGTGGCTGGCCGCCCTGATCATCGGCCGGGACCTGATCCTGCTGGCGACTGTGCCCGCATTGCGACGGCGTGGCCTGTCGGCCTTGCCCGTGCACTATCTGGGCAAGGCAGCGACCTTCAACCTGCTCTACGCCTTCCCGCTGTTGCTGCTGGGCTCGCACACCGGAACGCTGAGCACTATCGCCAAGCCGATCGCCTGGGCCTTCACGATCTGGGGCACGGCCCTCTACCTCTGGGCCGGTGGCCTCTACCTGCTTCAGGTCCGGCGGATCACCGCGACCGGACGAGCGGGAGTTCGCGGATGAGCGCGCCCCCTGGCAACGAACGATCCAGGGCCACCGGTCCGAAGGCGCCGCTGACGACCGCGATGCTCGACGATTTGCTCAACAACACCCTCGATCCCGGATACCGAGCGGCAGCCGGCATGCCACCACGCCGTCACTGGTGGGATGCCCCGATGGTATGGGCAGGCTGTCTGCTGGTTGGGCTGTTGCTCGTCACCGCCTACCAGCAGAGCCACCTTTCAGCGCCGGCCAGGGATGCGGCTCGCAAGGATCTGATCACCCGGATCACGAATCTGCAGCAAGCTGGTTCGCGGATGGACGGGCAGGCCAAACAACTCGCGGCCGAGGTAAACACGCTGCGCGATCGCCAACTCTCCTCGCAGGGCGATTCGTCGTTGCGCAACCTGGACGTAGTTTCCGGCGGCGTGGCTGTGCGCGGTCCAGGGGTGACCATCGAGGTGTCGGAACCAGCGCAACCGCAGGCTACCGTCGGCAACGGCCGCGCCGGCACCGGGTCGCAGCCGCAGGCGGCCGTGCTGCATGACCGGGACATTCGCGCGGTGGTGAACCAGCTGTGGGCCTCCGGTGCCGAGGCCATCGCAGTCAACGGCATCCGGCTGACGGCGACCACGGCGATCAGGTTCGCGGGTGAGTCCATCCTGGTCGACTTCCAGACCATCAGCACGCCGTACACGATTTCCGCGATAGGCAATCGCGACACCCTGTTGCTGGACTTCGCGGATTCGCCGATCGCCAGGCAACTCAAGACTGCCCAGGCCGTCCTCGGTATCGGCTTCAAGTTCAGTGGCAAATCGGTTCTCACCCTGCCGTCGGTTACGGTGGCCCAGCAGAGCTACGCCTCACCTGGCGCCTCGCCGTCCCCAGCCTCGAAATCCAGCTCGTCGCCGAGCAGTACGGAGACTTCTCGATGATCGCCGCGGTCGCCCTCGTCATCGGAGTCGTGCTGGGCCTGGTATTCCGGCCCACCGTTCCGCTGTGGCTGGAGCCGTACCTGCCGATCGCCGTCGTCGCCGCCCTCGACGCCGTATTCGGCGGGATACGGGCACGCTTGGACGGTATCTTCGACGCCAAGGTGTTCGTCGTGTCATTCATCTCCAACGTGCTGATAGCCGCCCTGATCGTGTTCATGGGCGACAAGCTGGGGGTGGGCGGACAGCTTTCCACCGCAGTGGTCGTCGTTCTGGGCATCCGCATCTTCGGTAACGCCGCGGCGATCCGCCGTCATTTGTTCAGGGCATGAGGATGAGCGAGCACAAAGTCAGCGAAGTCGAATCCGCGCCGGGCTCCCCGCCGGGGACACGGCGTCGGTTCAACCGCGGTGCCACAGCGCTGATCGGCGCCCTGCTGGCAATCCTGGGCTTCGCTCTCGCCGTTCAATTTCGATCGAACTCCAGCACGGATTCTCTCGCCACCGCGCGCGAGGACGACCTGGTCCGCATCCTCGATGACCAGAACAGCCGGATCGAGCGGCTGCAAGGACAGATCAGCGATCTGCAGACTGCCAAATCCAAGCTGTCCGACAGCGGTAGCAACAACGCGGCAGCACGCCAGGAGGCCCAGCGGCAGGCTGATGCGCTCGCCATCCTGACCGGTACGGCGCCGGCCCACGGACCCGGTATCAGCGTCTCGATCAGCGACCCGAACCATGGGCTCAAAGCCGAGGACCTGCTGGACGTCGTCGAAGAACTCCGAGGCGCGGGCGCCGAGGTCATCCAGTTCGGGCCGGTCCGGATCGGAACCAATAGCGCCTTCGTCGATACCGGCAACACCGTGACGCTCGACGGTACCGCCTTGCAGGCGCCGTACACGGTTCTGGCCATCGGTGAGGCCAAAACGATGGACACCGCCCTGAACATCCCCACCGGGGTGGTCAGCGTGGTGCGCAACGCGGGCGGCAGCGCGACCGTCACCCAGCAAGACCTGATCAGCATCACGGCGACCAGGACGCCGCCGGTACCCAAATATGCCTCACCCGCGCCCAAGTGACTCTCACCCGATAGGGTCGCGGCTGCCAGGTTTTTCTGGCGGGACCGCGCCGCGGTCCGCTTCCCCAGTAACACCGCAGACTCAGAGGTGACCATTGTCCGAGATTCCCGACGACCTTCGTTACACCGCCGACCACGAGTGGGCCAAGCTCACCGAGGGCAACACCGTCCGGGTCGGTATCACCGACTATGCGCAGTCGTCGTTGGGCGATATCGTGTTCGTCTCTGTGCATGACGTGGGTGGCAGCGTCTCCAGTGGTGACACCTTCGGTGAGGTCGAGAGCACCAAGAGCGTGTCAGATCTGTACTCGCCGCTGTCGGGCGTCGTGAAGGCACGCAACGAGGAATTGGACTCTCAGCCGGAACTGCTGAACAACGATCCCTATGGTGCAGGGTGGATCGCCGAGATCGAGGTGGTTGACCCCGCCGAGCTCGACAACCTCCTGGACGCCGCCGCATACAGGCAGGCCACGGCAGACTAAACCTTCACCTCGCGTTGACCCCTTCGGTACAGCCGAACTAGGCTCGCCGGACACGGTCGACACGTTCGCGCACCACGAACACAGCTTTCGTCGCCGAACGACTTGTCTTAGGAGGAAAGGGCGTTGAGCAGCGTGTTCTGCACCGCTTGTGGCACCGAGAATTCCGCCGACAGCCGCTTCTGTACGCAGTGCGGCGCGGCGCTCGGCGTCGCCGCTCCGCCCGGAACCCGTCCTGCCGGTCCGGACTCGACGTCTGTCTTCCCGGCCAACTCGACCGGCGCGCTGTCTGACTCCGACATCGAGTTCTCCACCGAGGCGCATCAACGAGCGGTCGACGCGCTGTCACCCGGCTCTGCCTTGCTCGTCGTCAAGCGTGGACCTAACGCGGGCAGCCGGTTCCTGCTGGATCAGGACGTGACCTCGGCGGGCCGGCACCCGGACAGCGACATCTTTCTCGACGATGTGACGGTCTCGCGCCGGCATGTCGAGTTCCGCCGCGAGGACTCTGGCTTCGCTGTGTACGACGTGGGAAGCCTCAACGGAACCTACGTGAATCGCGAGCGAATCGACTCGGCTGTGCTCGCCGGTGGCGACGAAGTGCAGATCGGCAAGTTCCGGCTGGTGTACCTCACCGCGGGATCGGCCACATGAGCGCAGCGAGTCTGCCTGCACGCGGCACGCTGTCGATCGGTGAAGTGCTATCCCAGCTTCGGG
>JAVEES010000057.1 GCA_030840285.1 Pseudonocardiales bacterium | reverse complement strand
GTTCGAAGACACCTTTGACGTCACCGCGGCCGCTCCGGTAGCGGTTGCCGCACCGGGCGCCGCAGCGGCTCCGGCCGAGGTCGCAGAGGAGCAGGACGAGGTCGACGTCATCCTCGATGGCGCCGGCGACAAGAAGATCCCGGTCATCAAGGAGGTGCGTACCCTCACCAACCTGGGCCTCAAGGAGGCCAAGGACCTGGTCGACGGTGCCCCGAAGCCTGTCCTGGAGAAGGTCAACAAGGAAGCCGCCGAGAAGGCCAAGGCTGCCCTCGAGGCCGCTGGCGCCTCGGTGACCGTCAAATAAGACAGCTTCACCACTGCCACAGAGGGCGGTCCGCTTCGGCGGGCCGCCCTCTGCGCGTTTACGGGTGGGTCAGATCTCGCCGATGACCACTCCGGGCATCGCCTCTTCGACCCGCACGACGCTCGCGGTAGGCGGCGAGGCGTTGGAGGCTTGCCACTTCTCGATCAGGGTCTGGCTGAAGGCCTGCGCGAGATCGAAGGTGTCGAAGGGCCCGATCGCGCGGGGCGCAAGGGCGGGCTGATCAGGCTCGGTGATAACCACGACAAACATTTCGGACCTTTCATCGGATTGAGCTCGATCCAACCATGTCCCTGCCCGTAACGGCACCAACGGCCCGACGTCGCACGGCATGGGAGAACGCTCACGCCGGACGACGCTCAGCGCGGCACGACGTTCAGCGCGGTACGACGCTCAGCAGTGGAATCGAGAGGTCCGCTCTGCGCAGACTCAGGCGCAGCTGCGCATCATGAGCCAGCTTGAGCGAGACCGCCACTGTCGCGAGCGCCGGCACTATTCCGGCCAGCAGCATGCCCACCCGGGGGCCGAAGTGCTGATCGACCGCGCCGAGCAGGGGGCCGCCGAACGCACCGCTACCGATGAACACCAGCAGGTACACGCCCATCACCCGCCCCCGGATCGCGTCGCCGGCCGCCAGCTGAACCGTCGAGTTCGCCGAGGTCAGGAACAGCAGCGTCATCGCGCCGACGCCGACGAGCACCAGCACGTAGAGCCACTGGCTCTCGGCGAGCGAGGCGATCACCGTGACGACGGACAGGGCGCCGCCCAGCCTGGCCAGGCCGCGCAACCGGGTTCTGCTGCGTCGAGCGGAGATCAGCGCTCCGGCGACCGAGCCGAGAGCCACCGCCGAACTCAGCATCCCGTACCCACTGGCGCCTGAATGGAATTCGGTCTTGGCATACGCGGCGAGGGTGACCGGCAGGTTGATCGTGAACAGTCCGAAGATGCCGACCAGGACGGTCGGCCAGAGAATCTGCGGCCGGTCGAGCACGTAGCGCAGTCCGTCCCGCAGCCGGCTCTCGCTGCCCGTAGCACTGCCCATCCGGTGCAGCTGCGCTTCGTCGATCATCGACAGTGCCACGAACGGCGCGACGTAGGAGACGGCGTTGATCGCAAAGGAGTAACCCGATCCGACAGCGTTGATGAGGAAGCCGCTGACCGCCGGCCCGATCAAGGCGCCGAGCTGGAACACCGAGGCGTTCAGGCTGATCGCGTTTCGCAGCTGATCCGGCCCGACCATCTCGTTGACGAAGGACTGGCGGGTTGGGTTGTCGACAGCGGTGACGAGACCGAGTGCGAAGGCGATGAGGTATACCTGCCAGGGCTGAACTCGATCGGTGAGCGTCAGCAGCGCCAGGACTGCGGCCATCGCCGACATGCCGACCTGGGTCGCGCGAAGCACGTTGCGCTTGTTGTACCGGTCAGCGATGAGGCCGCCGTACAGGCCGAACAGGAGGGTGGGAAGGAATTGCAGCGCGGTGGTGATGCCGACCGCGGTGGCGCTGCCGGTGATGCTCAGTACCAGCCAGTCCTGGGCGATGCGCTGCACCCAGGCACCGGTGTTGGAAACCAACTGCCCCGAGGCGAAGAGGCGATAGTTGCGGGTACGAAGAGATGAGAAGGTCGATGCGAACGAGGTAACGGCGGGGGCGCTCAACGTGTGTCCAAACTGGTTGCGTGCTGGTCTCCTTCCATCTTCGACCGCCATGCCTCATGCTCAAAGCCAATTGATGGTATTAGTGTTATAGAGAACATGAATGAGCAAGCAGCGCGCCTCTACGACCCCGAACTCTTGCGGACCTTCCTTGCGGTCGCTCAGTCACTGAGCTTCACCCAGGCGGCGCAACGGCTCGGGCTGCGCCAACCGACGGTGAGCCAGCAGGTTCGCAAGCTGGAAGACACCGTCGGGCGGCCACTGTTCATCAGGGATACCCGCAGCGTGCAGCTGACCGCCGACGGCGACGCGATGGCCGGCTTCGCGCGAACCATTCTCGCGGCGCATGAACAGGCCGTCGGTTACTTCACCGGATCCGGGCTGGCCGGACGGCTGCGGCTCGGCGTCACCGATGACATCGCCTTGACCCAGGTGCCTCGCATCCTGCGTGATTTCCGGCAGCTCTATCCCCGGATCGATCTCGAGCTGACGGTGTCCCAGAGCGCGGCGTTGCAACGGCGGATCGAATCCGGGCACCTCGATCTCGCGTTCGTGAAGAACCCGGCAGGCCCGCTGGACCCACGTGGCCGGCTGGTGCGGCGCGATCGGCTGGTCTGGGCCAGCGTCGCGGGCACCGTGGTGGAGCCGGATCGTCCGGTGCCGCTGGTCGTCTACCAGGCCCCGAGCGCGAGCCGATCGCTCGCGGTCCACGCGCTGGAGAAGATCGGGCGCAGTTACCGGATCACCTGCACCGTCCGTGGTGTTAACGGCGTGCTGGCCGCGGTGCGGGCCGGCCTCGGGATCGCCGTGGTCGCCCGAAGCCTCTTCCCGGGCGACTTCGTCGAGCTGCCCAAGGTGGCTGACTTGCCCCCGATCGGCGACATGGATCTGGTGTTGCTGCGAAGTTCGCGCGCCGCGAGCGAGCCGGTCGAGGCGCTGACAGCTGCCATCCTCGCCAGCGGCCGGCCGATTTCGGTGGACGGCGGCCGCTAGCCCGAGTTCGGGGCCAGCCCGGCCGCTAGCCCGGCGCACCTCGGCCGCGACCCACAGCCGTAACCCATTTTCTACCAACTGGTAACCACCGCGTACCTGCCTCGTTGTACCCGCAGACACCGGTTCGTCCGCGGGACCGAGGTCTGGTTTCGCCATCCACCACGCGCGGACGACCTCTGAGGAAAGGGACCGACGTGGGTGTCGAGGTCTCCGTTGCGGGCCTGTCCAAGTCGTTCGGCAAACAGCAGATCTGGCAGGACGTCACGCTCACGCTCCCTCCGGGGGAGATCTCGGTACTGCTCGGCCCGTCCGGTACCGGCAAGTCGGTATTTCTCAAGTCCCTGGTCGGGCTGCTCAAGCCCGACGCAGGCTCGATCTTCATCAAGGACGTCAACCTGGCCAGGTGCAGCGAGCACCAGCTGTACGAGACTCGCAAGCTCTTCGGCGTTCTCTTTCAGGACGGCGCCCTGTTCGGCTCGATGAACCTCTACGACAACATCGCCTTCCCGCTGCGCGAGCACACCCGCCGCAGCGAGTCCGACATCAAGTCCATCGTGATGGAAAAGCTCGACATGGTCGGGTTGAACGGCACCGAGAAGAAACTTCCGGGCGAGATCTCCGGCGGAATGCGCAAGCGGGCGGGCCTCGCCCGAGCGCTCGTGCTGGACCCCGAGATCATCCTGTTCGACGAGCCGGATTCGGGGCTCGACCCGGTGCGCGTGGCCTACCTCAACCAGCTGATCGTCGACCTCAACGCCCAGACGGATTCCACCTTCCTGATCGTCACCCACGACATCGGGACGGCTCGCACGGTGCCGGACAACCTGGGGTTGCTGTTCCGCCGGGAGCTGGTCATGTTCGGCCCGCGCGAGGTGTTGCTCACCTCGGAGGAAGCCGTCGTCAAGCAGTTCCTCAACGGTCGTCGGGAGGGCCCGATCGGCATGAGCGAGGAGAAGGACGCCGCCCAGGTGGCAGCGGAGCTGGCGGCCATGGTCGATGACGGGCCGCCCGCTCCGGGCACCGGGCCCAAGGGTGCCTCCGGCGTGGGTGTGCCGCCTCAGCTGCAGCCCTCACCCGGGCTGCCCGAGCGCAAGGCGGCCGTTCGGCGTCAGCAGCGGGTGATGCAGCTGCTGCACACCCTTCCCGACAAGGCCCAGGAGGCGGTTCGGCGCGCTCTTGCCGAGGAACGGGAGCAGGAAATCGGCCCAGGCATGCAGGCCTCGGATCAGACCGTCGCCCTCGGCACTGAGTCCTCGGCCGCCGGCGGGGCAGGTCTCTGATGGCATCGGTAACCCTGACTGGTGGCGTGCAGCAGTCCGGACGCCTGTTCGCGCTGTTCCTGGACGTCGTCCGGCTGACCTTCAGGCGACCCTTCCAGTTTCGCGAGTTCATTCAGCAGGCCTGGTTCATCGCTTCGGTGACGATCCTGCCGACAGCCCTCGTGGCGATCCCGTTCGGTGCGGTGATCGCCCTGCAGCTGGGCACGCTCACCCGCCAGATCAGCGCCCAGTCGTTCACGGGTGCGGCCTCGGTGCTGGCCGTCATCCGCGAGGCGAGCCCGATCGTGTGCGCGCTGCTGATCGCCGGCGCTGGTGGATCGGCGATCTGCGCGGACCTCGGTTCCCGCAAGATCCGTGACGAGATCGACGCGATGGAGGTGCTCGGCATCAGCCCGGTTCAGCGGCTCGTGGTTCCCCGGGTGCTGGCCTGCATGCTCGTCTCGATGGCGCTCAACGGCCTGGTGAGCGTGGTCGGTGTCACGGGCGGGTACTTCTTCAACGTGGTGCTGCAACATGGCACGCCCGGTGCCTACCTGGCCTCGTTCTCGGCGCTGGCCCAGCTGCCCGACCTGTACGCCGGCGAGCTGAAGGCGCTGATCTTCGGGCTGATCGCGGCGGTGGTGGCATCGCACAAGGGCCTGAACGCCGGTGGCGGCCCGAAGGGCGTCGGGGACGCGGTGAACCAGTCCGTCGTCGTCACCTTCCTGCTGCTGTTCTTCGTCAACTTCGTCCTCACGGCCGTCTACTTCCAGGTCGTCCCCCCGAAGGGGTCATGAGGATGACGACTGCTCTGGACAGTGCCAAGCGCGCGGCGCAACGCCCGGTCACCATGCTCGACGAGCTGGGCGAGCAACTCGCGTTCTACCTCAAGGCGATCGCGTGGACTCCGCGGACGATTCGCCGCTACAAGAAGGAGATCGCCCGGCTGCTCGCCGAGGTCACCTTCGGCACCGGCGCGCTCGCGGTGATCGGCGGCACCGTCGGCGTCATCACGTTCCTGTCCTTCTTCACCGGCACCGAGGTCGGCTTGCAGGGCTACGCCGCGCTGAACCAGCTCGGTACCGAGTCCTTCACCGCCTTCATCTCCGCCTACTTCAATACCCGCGAGATCGCGCCGCTGGTGGCAGGCCTGGCGCTGTCGGCCACCGTGGGATGCGGGTTCACCGCCCAGCTCGGCGCGATGCGGATCTCGGAGGAGATCGACGCGCTCGAGGTGATGGCCGTGCCATCGCTGCCCTACCTCGTGACGACCCGGATGATCGCCGGGCTGATCGCGGTGATCCCGCTGTACGTCATCGGGCTGCTGTCCTCCTACCTGTCGACGCGCACGATCGCCACGGCGTACTACGGGCTGTCCCGAGGCACCTATGACCACTATTTCAAGACCTTCCTGCCGCCCGGCGATGTGCTCTGGTCCTTCGGCAAGGTGCTGGTCTTCGCGGTCGTCATCGTGATGACCCACTGCTATTACGGCTACACCGCGAAGGGTGGCCCGGCCGGCGTCGGTGTCGCGGTCGGACGCGCCGTGCGCACTGCGATCGTCGCGATCAACGTGGTGGACTTCTTCCTGTCGCTGGCGATCTGGGGTTCGACGACCAGCGTGCGGATCGCGGGCTGATGCCGCGTGGCTGCTAGCGGACTGATCAAGTGGCGTCAGCGAGTGCTGGGGCTGGTCTTCCTGGCCGTCCTGGCCGGCTTGCTCAGCCTGTCGATCGCTGCCTACCAGCAGGTCTTCACCAAGGTCACGCTGGTCACGCTGGACACCGATCACACCGGGGCGCAGCTCCTGCCGCAGTCCGATGTGAAGCTGCGAGGCATCCTGGTCGGCCAGGTGCGCTCGATCACCACCTATACCCGGCCGGGTTCCTCCAACCAGGCACCGGAAACCCGCGCCCGGGTGACCATGGCGCTGGAGCCGGGCAAGACGGATCTGATCCCGTACGGGACGACCGCCGTGCTGCTGCCCAAGACCCTGTTCGGCGAGCGCTATGTCGCGCTGCAGGTTCCCACCGAGCTACGCGGGGACGCGGCCCGTCCGGTGCGGGCCGGTGACACCTTGTACGGCGGCAAGGATGCCATCGAGATCGAACGGGTGCTCGATGATCTCTACCCGGTGCTGGTCGCATTGCAGCCCCAGCAACTCAAGACCACGCTGACCGCGCTGGCCACCGCGCTGCAGGGACGGGGAAAGCAACTCGGTGACAACCTGGCATCCTTCGGTGACTACCTGAGCAAGCTCAACCCCAAAGTTCCGACCCTGGTCGATGACCTCGACAAGCTGGGCAAGGTCGCCACGCTCTATGACCAGGCCGCGCCAGATCTGCTGTCCAGCCTGGACAACCTGTCCACCACGGCGCAGACCCTGACCAGCCGTACCCAGGCGCTGGACGACCTGCTGAAATCGGCGACCGCCGCCTCGAACGTGTTCGATCAGTTCCTCAACGCCAACGGCAACTACCTGATCTCAGTGGCGGCCTCATCCAGCAAGATCCTGGCCCTGCTGGCGCGCTATGCGCCCGAATATCCGTGCGTCCTGGAGGGTCTTGCCGCCCTCGAGCCACGGATCGAGGACAGCTTCGGCGGTAAGCAGCCTGGCCTGCACATCACCCTCGAGGTGGTCAAGAACCAGGGCAAGTACGTACCCGGGAACGAGCCGGTGAATCCGGGCTCGGTGTCACCGGGGGTGCCGCACTGCTTCGGTCTGCCCAATCCGCCGGAGCCCTTTCCCGGCTACGTCTATCCCGATGGCGCATCGCCGAACGGGGCGCCCACCGGCACGCCGGCGAACCTCGGCAGCGCCGATCGCAGCGCCTACAACGCCAGCGGAGCAGGCAACGACAACGCCAGCGGTGTCGGGTCGCCGGCCGAATCCAAGCTGGTCGCGACCCTGATCTCAGGCTCCTTCGGCGATGACCCCAGCAAGGTGCCCGCTATCGCGACCGTGCTGGCGGCACCCATCCTGCGCGGCTCGCAAGTCACCGTGGCGGGCACATCATGAGAGGCCTGCTCGCCCCGCTGACAAAGCTGATCATGTTCCTGGTGGTGACCAGCCTGGCGACCTACGTCCTGGCGGCCACCATCACCAACGCCAGTTTCGGCAAGACCCGCACCTATTACGCGATCTTCCACGACGCGACCGGACTGCTAGCCGGTGACGACGTCCGGGTCGCCGGCGTTCGGGTCGGCACGATCCAGTCGATAACGCTCGAGCGAGACCCGGCTGTACGCGACCAGGCGGCCGCACCGTTCGTGGCCCGGGTCAAGTTCGGAGTATCCGAGGATCGGCCCCTGACCACCTGGGTTCGTGCGAAGCTTCGCTTCCGCAACCTGGTCGGCCAGCGCTATCTCACGATCGAACAGGGCAGCGCGATCCCGGGCGTCGCTGAGGCGACGCTGCCGGCCAAGGGCACCATCCCGTTGAGCCAGACCACCGATGCCCTGGATCTGAGCACCCTCTTCGCCGGTTTCAAGCCGTTGTTCGCGGGCCTTGACCCGGCTGAGATGAACGACCTGTCCATGCAGATCATCCAGACGCTGCAGGGCGAAGGCGGAACGGTCGACGCGTTGCTGCAGCAGACCGCGCAACTGACCGCGGCGATCGCGGACAAGGACAAGGTGATCGGTGACCT
>JAVEES010000041.1 GCA_030840285.1 Pseudonocardiales bacterium | reverse complement strand
GTGGTCAGCGGTGAGTGAAGCACCTCGGCGGGTTCGAAGCCGAAGGATTCAACCCCGTCGAAGATGCGCTCGCCCGAACCGAGCAGGACCGGTGCGATGTCGAGGGTGAGCTCGTCGATCACTCCGGCGATCAGCGCCTGCCGGACGGTCGAGGCCCCACCAGCGATGTCCACGCCGCGTTCCCCCGCCGCCTCACACGCCGCTGAGTAGGCCGCGTCGAACCCTTCGGTGACGAAGTGGAACGTCGTCCCGCCGTCCATCGCGATCGGATCGCGACCGTGATGGCTCAGCACGAACACCGGCGCGTGATACGGCGGCTCGGGGCCCCACCAGCCGGTCCAGTCCTCGTCCCAGTCCCCGCGTATCGGGCCGAACATGTTCCGTCCCATCACATACGCGCCCCGGGGCCGCATGAGCCACTCGGCCGCGATCGCGTCGGCCTCAGTCGCCCGCGAGTCCCCGATGTGCCAAGCGTGCAGCTCCAAGCCTCGCTTCCCCAGCGGGTTGTCCCGGCTCTGGTCGGGCCCGGCGACGAAGCCATCCAGCGAGATCGACATGTGACAGGTGGTGTCTGGCACGATGAGCTCCCAAAAGTCGCGACCTGCAAGCAGTCGTGCGGAGGATAACAGCGGGAACGACCGGATATCCCGCTGATTGTCAGCTGGTTCGCTGGTGCACGGCAGCCGTGGATTATCGCCGCAGTCTGGGAAGTGATGCGATGCGCATACTGATCGCTCCGTCGCGTGTTGGCAGCAAGGCTTCTGTCGGCGGAGTTTGGCGTGGGCTAGCTCCCGGCGAGTTGCCGGCCACCGGCCTGGCGGGCGTGCCGACGCGCGCCGGCGATGAGACCGGCATGGCTACCGGCAAAGACCTCGAGGCGCAGCGTGAGCACATCAACGCCGCCGACCTCCTCCGCTTGTAGCGGCCATAGTCGTGCCAGTAACCCTCGATACGAGCGGCTAGAAATGCCTCGCGCGCGGTGCGATATCCGCGCGGATCAGTTGTTCGGCGTCAGCTGGCGTGGCGTTCACGGTCGAGACGGTCGAGCAGCCATGACCGAGCCATGGTTGATACCGGGAGGTGACGTCGTCCGGCTTCTGCCTGTAGCTCGGCGAACTGTTCTTCGGTCAGCCGGACGTTGAACATGCGGCTTGGATGATTGGGGCGCGATGTCTTCGTGCTGGCTGGGTAAGGCTCGTTCGACTCGGACTGCAGTTCGAGGTTGCGTGCGTCTTGGCGCAGTGCGCGGGCAGTCTTCGGGTCAAGCTTCTTCGCCATGTGGGTCTCCTTCCAGATACGTTGCCAGGTCACGGCCGGAGGCCGGCCATGCGTTCAGTCCGTGCCAGTCGCCGTCGAGGTCCTGGTAGGCGATCACCACCAGAACTCGCCCGGCTGATGGTGAGTGGCCGATGAAACCCGTCGCTCCGATCCGCGACGTCGGGTAGGGCTCGAGCACGACGAGCCGCCCATCCTCAAGCACCTCCGCTGTCCATGCCGGGCCGATGTCGAGCGCGCCGGGGTAGCGATCGGACCGGGATGAAATGTAGTCGGCGTCTTCGTCGTCCCAGTTGAACCCCACGAGACGAGTGTAAGCCAATGTCTTACAGTTTGCCGGCGCCGGGCGTAGTGGTGGGCCGCATCGCGCAAGGATGTGTGCCGGATCGGCGGAAGCTTCCGGCTCCCCGTCAGGCGTCCCGGCGCACCTCGGGCCAGCCGTGCTCTCGGAGCGCCTCGGTCAGCCGGCCGGAGAGCTCGAAGAGCGCGGAATCGGCGGGCATGGAGCGAGTCGCCGGTTCTCACGGGGTGGGCCGCCTCGCGCGGACGACGTGTGCCGACATCGCGACCTCGACCGGTCCTTCGCCGAAGCGCTTCGTCAGGGCAGCGGTGAGCGGTGCCACCACATCTGCGGGCTCACCCCTCTCCGCGAGTTCGAAGCGCAGCGGCGTCCCAAGGCAATACCCCTCGGCAAGTGCGGCCGCAGTGGGCGCGTGGCCAGTCAATTCGACCCTCTCCAGTTCGGCAACCTCGAGCCCTGCTGCCTCGATGTCGTCGCGGATCCGGTCCACGTCGGCATACCCGTGCGGGACGCGGCGAAGGAAGTCCGGAGGGTCCTGCGGAAACAGCTCGGCCATGGCGTCGATAACCGCCGCCTCGACCACATGTGTGTCCAGCGCGTCCCACGCGTTGAAAAGGAACGAGCCGCCCGCCCGCAGCACCCGGAGTACTCCGCGGAAGGCATCGACCCGATCGGGCAGGAACATCACCCCGAACTGGCAAACGACCAGGTCGAACGAGGCGTCGGCGTACCGAAGCTCCTGTGCGTCGGCAACCTCCCACCTCGGTCCCGGAACCTTCGCCGCCGCGTAGTCGACCATCGGCGGATTGAGGTCGGTCGCGACGATCTCAGCGGACGGCAGGGCCGCGACCAACCTCGTGGTGACGATGCCGGTGCCCGCCGCCAGCTCCAGCACCCGCTGCGGCGCGAGTGCGGCGGCACGGCAGGCGAGGTCCGCACCGTAGGGCGCGAACACGGCGTCTCCAAGGCGGAGGTCGTAGATCTGGGGCATGGACGCATGCCAGCTTGAGTCGCTCACGTTCCAACGGTAGCGACGGTTAGCTTGTCGCTGGCCTTCTTCGTTCCCAAGATCAGCATCTCGTTCGCGAGCGCGCTTTGGTCACGCCGCGTTCGTGTCGTAGGTGTTCACGCCGAGGGCGTGCCAAGCGGTCAGCAACTGCCGGTCGCCAGCTGCGGCAACGAGGGTCTCGTCGTTCACGAGCACGGCCGCGGCGCAGTGGACCGCGTCGTAGCCGCGTAGAGCGAATTGGTCTGCAATCTGCGCCGCCCGCTCGACCAGCAGCTGATCGACTTCCGCGATCTGCGTCTGAGACCACAGCTCATCCAGAGCACGCAGGGCCGCATGCTGTCGACGCAACGTCAGCCGACCAAGCCGGCGCGCCTGGGACAGCGCCGTAGCAGTCTCGACATAGGCCAGCCGTGCGGACACCACATCATCGGCGTATTCCCACAGTCTCCGGCACGCCGACGAACTTGGTTCATCGACCAGCAATGGGACTAACGCCGACCTGTCGAAATAGGCGATCATCGGCGCTGCTGGTCGACCAGATCGCTCACGGTTCCAGTAGCTTTGATCGGCTTTGGTGCCGGACGCTTCCTCGTTACCGCGGGCTGGACACGCCCTTCGGCGACAAGGCGCTCCAGTTTGCTCGGCACGCCGATCGGCACGATCCGAGCAACCGGTTCGCCATGATCTGTGACGGTCACCGTATGGCCGGACCTCACCTCAGCCAGGTAACGGCTAAGACCGTCACGCAACTCGCGAATTCCGATGTTCATTTTCCACCTCTGTAGCCACATTCATCGCTAGCCGAAATAGCCACAGGCGGAGGTCGCCGTCGCCGAAATCGCTGTTGGTTGGAGCGGGGTGCGGTTAGGGCGTGTTGAGGTAGTGCTGCAGAGCGTCGAGCCGATCGTCCCAGTCGTGGGCGAGAGCGGCGAGGAACTGCTGGGCGATTTGCACGGGCGCGGACCGCAGCCGGTAGCGCACGCGCCGGCGCTCGCCGGGCTCAGGCGTGACGAGTCCGGCGTCGGTCATGAGGGCGAGGTGCTTGGCGATGGCCTGACGGGTGATCGGGAGACGAGAGGCAAGATCGGTGACGGTGGCCGGCCCGTCGGTGGCTAGGGCGGCCAGGATCGTGCGACGGGTCGGGTCAGCGAGTGCGACAAAGACCTGCTCGGCAACAGCCTCGATGTCAGGTGCCATCGACGTGCTCTACCAGTTCGGCCAGCTCTCGAGACCAGCCTTCACTGTGGGAGTCATAGGTTTTGCGCCGAGTGTCGACGGGAAGCTGGGCGAAGCCGCTCTCGACCAGACGAAGCAGGGTGCCGTCGCCCTGGGGCTCCAGCGTGAACTCGACGTAGGTGCGGCGGGGGTCGTCATCGGGAAGGTCGGGCAGCCGCCAGGTGTATGCGAACACCGTTGGTTCCTCCACCCGCTCGATGCGCATGTCCACTGTCATGCCGCCGCCGAAGGTCAGCGCGGCGGCGCCACCGGGTCGCAGATCGATGCTCGCTCGCTCGCCGAACCACGCGCTCAGCCCATCGGCCGTGGTCAGCGCCTGCCACACCTCACGCGGACCGCGGGTCAGGGTGACGACACGCTCGATGCGGTCGGGGAACGCCATGACTTCCTCCTTGACAGCGATTGTGGATGCCGACGGACGTGCGTCATGCCGGGGGCGACCCCGGTGACGCCGAGCCGTCCCCGGGGAACCGGGATCAGCCATTCTCCTCGGCGGCGCGGCGAGCGAGGTCTCGCGGACTGCGGTTGGGAGCGCCGGGCCCACCCTCGGCCAGCTCACGAAGGCTGGTGCCGATGAAGTGATCCCAACTGCGGCTGCACATGTCCTTGCACTCGAGCTCGTCGTTGAGACCGCGGTGTTCGAAGGTCAGCTCGCACGAGCCATCGTCGAGCGCGGTGATGGTGAACGTCGGCTGCGTTCCCACCCAGTCGTCCATGAAGGTGCACTCGAGCACGGTCCAGCGGACGATCGCCGGGCGGGTCGCCTCGTCGACGCGGACGAGGAGCGGCGGCTGGTCGGCCACCATCGGGAATCGCAGCTCGCCACCGGTCAGGCCCGAACCCGTCACCGGGCTCCACCACGCGGCGAGCGCCTCGGCGCTGGTGACGCGGTCGAACACGACGTCGGCCGAGGCGTTTACTCGGACGGTCGTGAGGTAGTCAGTGCTCGTACTGGGCATTGTTGCCTCCTTTAGCTGGATGAACTTACGCAACCTGTAGGTTGCATCAACCTATAGCAACCGATGGGTTGCGTCAAGCCGTGTCCCTGAGTTCGTCAGCAAGGAGGTCTCGGCGTCCGGCCGCGCAGCGCGGCTTGATGACCGGCGCTGAGAATCACTTCGAGGAACAGGCCGGCCCGGGCCCGCTCGTCGTCTCTACCGATCACGAGCCAGTTGACGCAGAGTGCATCCGATCGCGGGGGAATGATCGAAACCGACTGGATCCGTCAGGTTACAAGCGGAACTGCCCCGATGTGCTTACGTCCGTTTCCGTGTCTGGCGTATGACGACGGTTAACGGTCGATCATCTTCTGCATGGCTTCCGGGTAGCGGTCGCCTTGGACGTGCACGCTAGCTGACGCGTGGTCGAGTTCCGCGAGGTCCTCAGGCGTGAGGTCTAGGTCCGCCGCGCCAAGGTTCTCGTCGAGACGCTCGAGTCGCCTCGTGCCGGGGATCGGGACGATCCACGGCTTCTGTGCCAGAAGCCAGGCAAGTGCGACTTGGCCCACCGTGGCGTGCTTGCGCTCGGCGACCTTGGTGACGAGATCGACGAGGGCGAGGTTTGCCTCGAGGGCCTCGCGCTCAAAGCGCGGAAGCGAGGCGCGGATGTCACCCTCCCCGAACTCGGTAGCAGCGGTGAGCTGGCCGGTAAGGAATCCGCGCCCGAGCGGGCTGAAGGGCACGAATCCGATGCCGAGCTCCTCGAGAGCAGGCAGGATCTCGTCTTCGGGCTCGCGCCAGAACAGGGAGTACTCGCTCTGCAACGCCGTAACAGGTTGGACCGCATGGGCGCGACGGATCGTCGCGACGCCAGCCTCGGACATACCGAAGTGGTGGACCTTGCCGGCGTCGATGAGCTCCTTGACGGTGCCGGCGACGTCCTCGATCGGGACATTGGGGTCGACCCGGTGCTGGTAGAGCAGGTCGATGGTGTCGGTCTGCAGGCGCCGTAGCGAGCCCTCGACTGCAGCACGGATGCTCTCCGGTCGGCTGCTTACCCCGGTCTGTTTGCCGTTCTCGTCGAAGGCGAACCCAAACTTGGTGGCGATGACGACAGCCGTGCGGACGGGGCGCAGCGCTTCGCCGACCAGCTCCTCGTTGTGGAATGGCCCGTACACCTCGGCGGTGTCGAACAGGGTGACACCGCGGTCCACCGCGGCGCGGATAAACGTGATCATCTCCTCGCGCGGCGGTCGCGGGCCGAACGACTGACTCATGCCCATGCAGCCGAGGCCGAGCGGTGCGACCGTGAGTCCTGGGGTGCCGAGAGTGCGTGTGTTCATGATGTGTCTCCTTGTCTAGGCGGCGTCAGTGGTACGCCTCCATGGTCTTGTCGAACTCCGACGGCAAGGCCTGGTGCAAGCTGAGCAGGTCGATCTTGTCGACGCCGAGTTTGCCGGCACTCTTGACGAAGCCGTGCGTCATCATGTTCTCCACGCTAGGCGCGCCGTTCGTGTCCTGGGAGGGACTGCCGTAACCCCCTGCCGAACCGAGAGCCAAGTAACGCCACAGTCATGGCCCCACATTCCGCACAGCCCGTAGGGTGAGCGAATCATCCTCTTCGGGCGGGGGCAAGCTCAGTGGTTGGTCCGCTTCTGAGCAGCAAGTACCGGTTGCCGGTACGGCGCGCTGGCGCGATCCCGCGGCAACGGCTGACCGATCGGCTCGACGCTGCGATTCGGGGTCCCCTCACCGTTGTGTCGGCGCCCGCTGGTTTCGGCAAGACGACCCTGATCAGCAATTGGCTGGGGCCAGCGGCGAGAAAAGGCACGAGGGTGGCGTGGCTGTCACTCGACCAGCGGGACAACGATCCGGCGCTGTTCTGGACCTACCTGGTGACGGCGATGCGCGCGGCCGTGCCCGAACTCGGCGATGCCGCACTGCCGTTGTTCGCCTCGCCGGCCGCATCGACCGGTGCCGCCCTCGCGGCCCTGCTCAACGAGATCGAGACGCTGCCCCACGATCTCGTGCTGGCGCTCGACGATTACCACGTGATCGAGTCGTCCGAGGTGCACGCGGGCATGACTTTTGTCCTTGAGCACCAGCCGCCGCAATTGCATTTAATCCTCATTACCCGCGTTGACCCGGCGCTGCCACTGGCCCAACTGCGGGCCCGGGGTCAGCTGGTCGAGCTGCGGGCGAACCAGCTGCGATTCACGTCCGAAGAAGCCGCGAATTACCTCAACGATTCGATGGACTTGCGATTGAGCGATGACGACGTCGCCGCCCTCGAGGGTAGAACCGAGGGATGGATCGCTGCGCTTCAGTTGGCCGCCTTGTCACTGCGGGGCCGGACGGACGTCAGCGCGTTCATCGCCGGCTTCGCTGGCGACGACCAGTACATTGTCGACTACCTCGCCGAGGAGGTGCTGAGCCGGCAACCCGCGGACGTCCGCGACTTCCTCCTGGATACCTCGATTCTGGAGCGCCTCACCGGCCCGCTCTGCGACGCGGTCACGGGGCGCCGCGCCGGCAAGGCCATGCTGGTCGCCCTGGAGCGGGCCAACCTATTCCTCGTCCCGCTCGATGATCAGCGGCGGTGGTATCGCTACCACCATCTGTTCGCCGATGTGCTGCAGGCGCACCTACTCGACGAGCGCCCGTACGCGATCAGCCAGCTGCATCGCCGCGCCAGTGATTGGTTTGAGGCGAACGACGACACCCTGTCGGCGATTAGTCACGCGCTGGCCGGCGGCGATACCGGCCGGGCCGCTGACCTGATGGAACTCGCCATGCCGAGAATGCGACGCGAACGGCGCGAAGCCGATCTCGCCCGGTGGATGCGAGCCCTGCCCGACGACCTGGTGCGGACCCGTCCGGTGCTCGCCGTCGCCTTCGTCGGAGCACTGGCCCAGGGCGCGAAGTTCGACACCATCGCCGAACGGCTCGACCAAGTCGAAGCCTTGGTGCGCTCGGCTGACGGCACCTGGCCCGAGCATCCTCCGGCGCATGTTGTCGTTGCAGATCAGGCCCATTACCGCTCACTGCCGGCCCATGTGGCGATGTACCGGGCCGCTCTGGCGCTGGCCAGCGGTGACCTTGATGGCACGATCGCGTACGCCCGGCAAGCTCTGAGCCTGGCGCCGCCGGAAGACCCGTTGGCCCGGGCGGCGGCGGGAGCGCTCGCCGGCCTTGCGTCGTGGAGCACCGGTGACCTCGCCGGCGCGTACGCCGCCTATACCGAATCAGTGGTCGGTTTGACCAGTGCCGGATTTCGCGCCGACGTACTCGGATGCACCATCACCCTCGGCGACATCCAGCGCACCCAAGGCCAGCTCGGGGCCGCGATGCGCACGTACCGGCAGGCACTTGAGGCCTCGGCGCACGGCGCCGAACCGCTGCGCGGCACGGCCGACATGCAGGTCGGACTCGCCGGCGTGCTGCTCGAGCGCGACGATCTCGCCGGCGCCCGCGAATGTCTAGCAATCAGCCAGCAGTTGGGTGAGGCCAACGGCCTGCCCCAGAATGCCTATCGGTGGCGGGTCGTATCGGCACGGCTGCGAGCGGCCGAAGGCCATCTCGACGGTGCGCTGGCATTGCTCGACGAGGCCGAGCGCGTGTACGACGGCGACTTCTCCCCCGACGTCGCTCCGGTCGCGGCGACTCGAGCGCGGCTGTGGATCCACCGCGGAGAGCTCGGCTTGGCACACCAGTGGGCCCAGCAGCGTCAGCTCAGTCCCGACGACAGCCCTTGCTATCTGCGCGAGTACGAACACCTGACCCTGGCGCGACTGCTGATCGCTGAATACCGACGCAACGGCCGCGACGTCGACGCGGCCCTCGGCCTGCTTCATCGACTGCTCGACGCGGCCGCAGACGGCGGACGGGTGGCCAGCCTCATCGAGGCGCTGCTGCTGCAGGCGATCGCGCTGAGCATTGCCGGTTCCGCGCCAGCCGCCCTCGCCTCGCTGCATCGAGCGGTCACGCTGGCCGAGCCCGAAGGCTACGTGCGCCTGTTCACCGATGAGGGCTCAACGCTGGCGGCTCTACTGAAAGCGTTGCGACGGCAGCAGTCCGCGCCCGGCTATGTCAACCGGCTCATCGCCGCGACCACCACGATCGCGATCCCCATCGGCAGCGCCCAGCCGCTGGTCGAGCCGCTGAGTGAGCGTGAGCTCGAGGTGCTACGACTGCTCGGAGGCGACCTCGGCGGCCCCGAGATCGCCCGGCACCTGTCCGTCTCGCTCAACACCGTACGGACGCACACCAAGAGCATCTACGCGAAGCTCGGTACGACCAGTCGCCGCGCCGCCGTCCACCGGGCCCGTGAACTCGACCTAATCCCGGGCAGCGGCTAACGGCTCAAAGAATCACCACATGTGGTGATGACCGCTCACCACATCTGCCGCCATCTTGCTGATAGCCCAACCGGGCTAGAGCAAGGGGGCGAACACCGTGAGAGATCACACCGGCAGCAACGAGCGGTACGAGATCCGCATCACCGGGCACCTCGCTTCCCGCTGGGCGGCTGCATTCGAGGGCATGACCCTCGCACCGCACGCGGACGGCACCACCGTTCTCAGCGGCCTGATCATCGACCAATCCGCCCTGCACGCACTGTTGCGCCGACTGGGCGACCTTGGGCTGCCGATTCTTTCGGTCCGGACGGTCGAAGAGGACGACCGCACTTGATCAACCCCCTTCACCCTTACACCACCTGCAAAGGAGCACGACATGACCACGATCGCCAATGCCGCACCCGTACCCGTATCAACGGCCTCGCGTCCAGCCGGCCAACCTCGGATGAGCCCGGTGCGCAAGATCGCGCTCGTCGGCGGCCTGATGTACATCCTCACTTTCATTGCCTCGATTCCGCAGCTGAAACTGTTCTCCGACATCGTCGGCGATCCGGAAGGCTTTATCGCCGGCCACGGCAACACCACTCCGGTGCTATGGGGCAGCTGGCTCGAGGTCATCACGGCGTTATCCGGCATCGCCACCGCCGTCGCGCTGTACCCGGTCACGCGGCGGGTCAGCAAATCCGCGGCGATCGGCTTCATCGCCTCTCGGGTCACCGAGGCGGGCATGATTCTCGTCGGTGTTGTCAGCATGCTGACTGTCGTCACGATGCGGGCCGACGTCGCCGGCGCGACTGGTGCCCGGGCCGATGCACTCGGCGTTACCGGCCACACGCTCGTCGAACTCCGCCAATGGACGGTCCTCGTCGGCCCCGGCATCATGGCCGGCATCAACGGGATGTTTCTTGCCTACGTGATGTACCGGTCCCGTCTGGTCCCGCGACTCATCCCTACCGTCGGCCTCATCGGTGTCCCGCTGATCCTCGCGTCGTCGACGGGCACCCTGTTCGGCCTCTGGGATCAGGTGTCGGGCCCCGGCTTCGCCTTGGGCCTGCCCATCGCCGCGTGGGAGCTGTCGCTCGGCTTATGGCTGACGTTCAAAGGGTTCCGTGCATCGGCCGTCGCTGCCGCCCTCGACGCGGCGCCCGGTTCCAAGAGCCTTGCCTAGCCCACCACATCGCACCACTCGAGCGGCCCACCGGATGTCGGTGGGCCGCTCGCTCTACGTCAACGGCCGCAGGCGCAGGTTCAGGACTTGGTTGGCAACGGTGGTCGGAACCGGTGCGGTCCTTGTCTGGGTGCTTCCCCATTTCTTCCGAAGCGACGCGTCCCACGTCGTATTGCTTATGTTGTACGGGGTCTGGCTGGTCGTCCTCCTCTGCTTTGGGTGGTCGGCGTATCAGAACGCCGTGCAGGCAGGTAGCCGGGGTCGTGACACCGATCGGTGACGCCCGCCGCCGCGCTCACTGCCGAAGCAGCACCCGGAAAAACTCCTGCCCGTCATTGCCCGGCCTGGTTGCCGGGGGCTGGCCCGCCACCACATCAAGGAGCACCTCACTGGCCGCTCTAACCTCGACCACCAGGGGCTGGCTACCCACTCCACCCGGCTGCAGTCCTCTTGATCGTTAGGGTGCATGCGAGTTACGAGCCCATCTTGACAACGCCTTGATGTTAAGTAAGAGTCAACTCACGCCCGGGGCGGGTCCATTCTCGGAACCGCGGGAACCGATCACTAGATTCCTGAGGATCCGCATGCTCATGCACCCGTTTTGTGTCCATGCCCGCGCGTTCCGGGTCCCCGCCGTGCTGGTTACCCTGCTCCTCGCGGTCTCGACTGCGGGGGTCGTGGGCGTCGCGGGGCCGGCCGGTGCCGCCCCTACCGTCGCGACGCGCTTTCACATGACCGGCTCTTCCATCGCGGTAGCGGTCGCGAACGGCCGTGTCTTCGACGCAACCGCAGATGGTGTTGTAGAGGTCTTCGACATGGCTGGGCATCTGCTGACGTCCGTGGCGGATGAGCCATCGGCCATGGTCATGACTGCGAGTTCCGACGGCAGTAAAGTGTTCGTCTCCCTCTATAACAGCAACGCGGTGTCCGTGATCGATGCGACGACGCTCAGCGAGGTGGCGCGCTACGACACGAGCGCCGTGGGAGAACCGGGCGATCTCGTTCAGGTCGACAGCAATCTCTTCCTCACCACGAGTAACGGCAACGTCGGGGTGATTGATCTGACCAGCACTGCTTCCGCCGCGACGCGGTTGGCCTCGGCCGGAGGCCTTCTCGGGGGGTTCACCGCTCGTGCCACCGCGACACCAGGAAGCGATGACATCTACATCAGTAGCTGCCTGGCCAACATCAGTGTCTGCAACCTGTATCGGTATCGCTACGACGGTTCGACCGCGACACTAGCGAGCGAGGTCGACAACGTCGCCGGCCGTGGCCCGGTAGCTTTCGACGCGGCCGACAACGTGATCCTGGCGGCGGACTCGCCGTCGCGCGACAGGATCAATGTGCTGGACCCGAACACCCTTGCGACCATCTGGACGATTGCCGGATCGGCGGGCAGCTCTGGCCTGTTGCTAGTCGGCGGCCGCATCGTCAGTGGTGCCTACGACTACGCCCGCAACACCTACGCCACAGTCGAGGTGCGCGATCTTTCGGGTGCCTTGCTCTTCAGTCAGCCCACTTTGGGCCGCGGCATCTACCCCGTGGCATCACCGGGCGTCAACGCTGTATATGCCGTCGACGCGGTGAACGCGGCCGACAACGGCTTCGACTTCGTTACGCTGCCCGACAGTTCCCTGCTCAAGCCCTCAACGCCGAAGCCGACAACAGGTGTTACCGCGACGGCTCAAGCAGGCGGCAAGATCAAGCTCAGCTGGACCGCGTCGGTCGTGGACGCCAACAACGCCCCCACGGCCTATGAGATCTACCGCGGGACCGCGAGCGGCTGGATGCCGCCGCTCACCATCGTCCCTGCAAGCCAGACAAGCTTCACTGACGCTGGCCTCACGAACGGCGCGACGTACTACTACGCCGTATCGGCGTCGAACGCCGCCGGAGGCCCTACCCAAGCTCAATTGGTGTCAGCTATTGCGGACGCAAGCGCACCCACCGTCAAACTCACTAGCCCTGCCGCCTACACACTGTCGAATCAGATCAGTGTCAGCTACGGCGGCAGCGATCTGACATCGGGAATTGCTCACTTCGACCTGCGATACCGCTCCGCCGCGTGGAACGGCAACATGTCCGGCTATACCTATCCAGCCACCTGGCAAAACCGGCCATCAGCGGGTGCCTTGACCCTGGCGGGATCAGCGGGTCACGAGTACTGCATTTCCGTCCGGGCCACCGACAAGGCCGGAAACGTCTCGGCATGGAGCACTGATCGCTGTACGGTCGTTCCGGTTGACGATCGTTCGCTGAGCGCACTTACTGCGGGCTGGACCCGCGCGATTGCGACCAGCGCATACCTATCCACAAGCACGAACACAACCACGCTTGGCGCGCAACTTCGCTTGGCCAACGTCCGCACCAAACAAATCGCGTTGGTCGTCACGACCTGTTCAAGGTGCGGAACCCTCGGCATCTACCTCAATGGAAGCTATTGGCGCAGCGTGAACACCTACAGCCCGACGACCAAGGCCCGCGCCGTAGTCGTCCTGCCGGCATTCAGCCTACGGACGACGACCGTCACCTTCAAAGTACTGACCGCAGGCCGGCAAACGATCGTTGACGGCCTCGCAATCACAAACAGTTAAAGGCATTCGTACTGCGGCCCTTTCGCGGTGACAACCGTTATCTGGTGGTCGGCATCGGCTGCTACATCCTTTCCGCCGCCGGTGTCGTCCTCGCGCCAGGCTCCTAAAAGAGGGCTGGGCAGGTGTTGCGGCGAGCGGATTAGCCGGTTTTCGACGCGCGTCCAAGGTTCTCCTCGGCCCGGCGCAGCAGCAGCGCGCGCTCGCCCTCGTTCCGCGTGCGCGCCGCTGCCTCGGTGAACGCCTGCGCCGCGTCGGCGTGCAACCCGGCACGCTCG
>JAVEES010000179.1 GCA_030840285.1 Pseudonocardiales bacterium | reverse complement strand
CCGGCGAGCACGCCAAGGGTGAGGTGCTCTCGATCGCGTTCGCCGGCGAGGGCCAGCACCAGGACGCGGGCGCGAAGATGGTGCACGCGGCACCGCACACCTCGTCCACGATCATCTCCAAGTCGGTAGCGCGCGGCGGTGGCCGTACCTCCTACCGCGGGCTCGTCCAGGTCGAGCCGGGTGCGCACCACAGCAGATCGACCGTCAAGTGCGACGCGCTGCTCGTCGATACGATCTCGCGTTCGGACACCTACCCCTATGTCGATGTCCGCGAGGACGACGTATCGATGGGACACGAGGCAACGGTCTCCAAGGTCAGCGACGACCAGCTCTTCTACCTGATGAGCCGCGGGCTGACCGAGGACGAGGCGATGGCGATGATCGTGCGCGGCTTCGTCGAGCCCATCGCCCGTGAACTCCCGATGGAATATGCCCTCGAGCTCAACCGGCTCATCGAACTGCAGATGGAAGGCGCGGTCGGCTAAGCGTGACTGTTACGAGCACTGACACAGACGTCCACGTCGCACCGTCCGGGTCGCACAGCCACGGCGGTTCGGGTCCTACCGGGTCGCCGGCCGAGCGGTTCACCTCTCATGATCCCGACGACTTCGCCGTTCCCACCGGACGGGAGGAGGAATGGCGGTTCTCGCCGGTTCGGCGGCTACGCAAGCTGTTCCAGCCGTTCGCCGCGGAGCGATCCATTGAACTGCAAACGGAGCTTCCCGACGGCGTGACCCTCAGCACGGTGGGCCGTGATCACCCGTTGTTCGGGACCGCGCTGACGCCGGCCGACCGGGTCAGCGCGCTGACCGCCGCCAACATCGGCGACGTGCTGCTGGTGTCGATCGCCCCCGACGCCGTTACCGATGGCCCCATCACGCTCCGCTCGATCGGCAAGCCCGGCCTGAACTATGCCCACCTGATCATCGAGGCCGGACGGTTCAGCTCGGCCACCGTGGTGCTGGATCACGTCGGGGAGGCGACCGTCGCGGCTGATGTCGAAGTGGTCGTGGCAGAGGGTGCCGCGCTCACCTTGATCAGCGTCCAGGATTGGGATGCCGGCGCGATACACGTAGCCGCGCATGCCGCCGCGGTGGGCCGCGATGCCAAGTACAAGCACATCTCGATCACTCTCGGTGGCGACATCGTCCGGCTCACGCCGAGCGTGGCGTTCACCGGACCGGGTGCCTCGGCCGAGCTGGTCGGGCTGTCCTTCGCCGGCGACGGGCAGCACCAGGAATCGCGCCTCTACATCGATCACGCCATGCCGCAGTGTTCCTCGCACGTGGTCTACAAGTCAGTTCTCGACGGGGACACCGCTCGTACCGTCTGGGTGGGTGACGTCAGGATCCGTCCCGCCGCCCTGGGCACCAACACCTACGAGGTGAACCGCAATCTGTTGCTGAGCGACGGAGCGCGCGCCGACTCGATCCCGAACCTGGAGATCGAGACAGGTGAGATCGCGGGTGCCGGGCATGCCAGCGCGACCGGGCGCTTCGATGATCTGCAGCTGTTCTACCTGCAGTCGCGGGGGATTCCGGAGGAGGAGGCCCGCCGCCTGGTGGTCCGCGGGTTCTTCGCCGACATCGTCGATCACATCACGCTGCCCGACCTGCACCAGCGCTTGATGGCGTCCATCGACGCCAGGCTGGGCGCCGTTGCCGAGCCCGCCGAGAGCCAGGAGGAGCGGTCATGAGCACCCGGCTCTGCGCACTGGCCGAACTGCGACCGGCTCAGCCGTTGCGCGTCGAGCTGGACGAGCTCGACGTCGCTGTCGTCCTGGTCGACGACGAGGTTTTCGCGATCGAGGACGTCTGCTCGCACGCCGAGGTGCCACTGTCCGTAGGCGAGGTCGCCGGCTGCACGATCGAGTGTGAGCTGCACGGCTCGCGCTTCGATCTGCGCAGCGGCAAGCCGACCGGGCCGCCGGCGACCCGTCCGGTGCGCGTGTTCGAAACGTCCGTGATCAACGGCGAGGTCTTCGCCGATCTCGATTCCCCTTTAGAGGAGAGCAAGTAGTCATGTCGAAGCTGGAAATTCGCGACCTGCACGTCAGTGTCGAGGGCAGTGTGCGGACCGAGCACGGCTCGACCGACGCCGAGATCCTCAAGGGTGTGAACCTGGTGGTCTCATCGGGGGAGACCCACGCCATCATGGGGCCGAACGGCTCGGGCAAGTCGACGTTGGCCTATTCCATCGCCGGTCATCCGAAGTACACCGTCACGTCCGGGCAAATCCTGCTCGACGGCAAGGACGTGCTGGCGATGTCGGTCGACGAGCGTGCCCGGGCCGGCCTGTTCCTCGCGATGCAGTATCCGGTCGAGGTTCCCGGCGTGTCGGTGTCCAACTTCCTGCGCACGGCCGCCACCTCGATTCGCGGCGAGGCGCCGAAGTTGCGGACCTGGGTCAAGGAGGTCAACAGCGCCATGGCCGATCTGGAGATGGACAAGGCGTTCGCCGAGCGCAATGTCAACGAGGGATTCTCAGGCGGCGAGAAGAAGCGCCACGAGATCCTGCAGATGGCTCTGCTCAAGCCGAAGATCGCGATCCTGGACGAGACCGACTCCGGCCTGGACGTCGATGCGCTGCGGATCGTCTCGCAGGGCGTCAACCAGGTTCGCGAAACCGGCGTCGGCACGCTGCTGATCACGCACTACACGCGCATCCTGCGCTACATCAAGCCTGATTACGTCCACGTGTTCTTCGACGGCCGGGTGGTCGAGTCCGGTGGGGCGGAACTGGCCGATGAGCTCGAGGCAAACGGCTATGCCCGCTACGGCGTGAACGAGCCGGCAGCCACCGAAGCCGAGACGGCCTCGGCCTGAGCATCGAGCGCCCTGAAGCACAGCCGAGTGAAAGAAGTCGAGACGTGATCGACGTAGAGGTGATCCGCAAGGACTTCCCCATCTTGACCAGGGAAGTCCACGGGGTGCCGTTGGTGTACCTCGACAGTGCCAATAGCGCGCAGAAGCCGCAGGTCGTGATCGACGCCGAGGCCGAGCTCTACGCACAGCACTACTCGAACGTGGCACGGGCGGTGCACACCCTCGGCTCGGAGGCGACCCACGCCTACGAGAACGCACGTGACACGGTGGCCCGCTTCATCAACGCTCCGCGCCGCGACGAGGTGATCTTCACCAAGAACATCTCCGAGGCGCTCAACCTGCTTGCCTATTCGCTGTCGAATGCCGCTACGTTCCCAGGGGCTGAGAAGTTCGTCGTGGGGCCAGGGGACAACATCGTCGTCACCGAGATGGAGCACCACTCCAACCTGGTGCCGTGGCAGTTGCTCGCGCAGCGCACGGGCGCGGAGTTCCGTTTCATTCCGATCGATGACGAGGGCCGGCTGGTCGACGCCGCGATCGACGAGCGGATCGACGAGAACACCAAGGTGGTCTCATTCGTCTACCAGTCCAACGCGCTGGGCACCATCAACCCGGTCGCTCGGCTGGTCGCCCGCGCCAGGCAGGTAGGCGCGTTGTCGATCATCGACGCCGCGCAGGCCGCCCCGCACCTGCCCCTCGACGTCCAGGCCCTCGGCGCGGATTTTCTCGCGTTCACCGGTCACAAGGTCTACGGACCGACCGGCATCGGCGTGCTCTGGGGCCGTTACGAGCTTCTCGCCGAGCTACCGCCGTTCCTCGGCGGCGGCGAGATGATCGAGACGGTATCGATGCAGGGCACAACGTATGCGGCTCCTCCGCACCGCTTCGAGGCCGGCACGCCGCCGATCGCGCAGGCGCCGGCGCTGGCCGCGGCGATCGACTACCTGAGCGCCATCGGCATGGAGAACGTGCGCGAGCACGAGGCCACGATCACGGCCTATGCCCTCGATCGCCTGGCGACAGTGCCGGGCCTGAGGATAATCGGCCCCAACACGCCGCTGGACCGGGGCGCGACGATCTCCTTCACCATGCAGGGCATCCACCCGCACGACATCGCCCAGCTGCTCGACGAGCAGGGCATCGCGGTGCGAGCTGGTCATCACTGCGCCCGTCCGGTCTGCGTGCGTTACGGCATCCCGGCTACCACGAGGGCGTCCTTCGGCATCTACACAACTCCGGCTGAGGTCGATGCGCTGATCGCCGGGCTGCTCAAGGTTCAGGAGATGTTCGGATGACCGCATCCATGGAATCGATGTACCAGCAGATCATTCTCGATCACTACAAGCACCCCAACCACCGCGGTGAACTAGAGGACTTCGATGCCGAGGTGCATCACGTCAACCCGACCTGCGGCGACGAGGTGACCTTGCGGGTCCAGGTCCGCGACGGCGAGATCGCCGATCTCGGCTGGGTGGGCGAGGGTTGCTCGATCAGCCAGGCGTCGACGTCGGTGATGAGCGACCTGGTGGTCGGCGCGCCGATCGAGAATGCCCTTGCGCTGCAGGAGAAATTCGTCGAGCTGATGCAGTCGCAGGGCAACAACACGCTCAGCGAGGACGAGGTCGAGGCGCTGGAGGACGCGGTGGCCTTCGAAGGAGTTTCGAAGTATCCGGCGCGAGTGAAATGCGCGCTGCTGGGCTGGATGGCCATGAAGTCAGCCGTCGCGGAGGCCGTCGGCCCCGCATCACCGGCAACCGAGGAGAAGTCATGACCGAAGCAACCGTCAAAATCCCGTCGCACGACGAGGTCGAAGAGGCATTGCGCGACGTGGTCGATCCTGAGCTGGGGATCAACGTGGTCGATCTCGGTCTGATCTACGGACTGGACATCGCCGAGGACGCCAGCGTGACGGTGGATATGACCCTGACGTCGGCGGCCTGCCCGCTGACCGACGTGATCGAGGAGCAGGCCGAGAGCGCTTTGCTGGGTGGCCCCAAGCCGGTCGCGACCGGAATCAAGATCAACTGGGTATGGATGCCGCCGTGGGGGCCCGAGAAGATCACCGACGAGGGCCGCGAGCAGCTGCGGGCACTCGGCTTCAACGTCTGAATCGCGCCCGTATCAGCAGGCTCTGCCGCTCTGCCTCGATTCGTTGACAGGCTGTTGCCAGGGCAGGAGTGGACAGGTTCACGGCTGCACCGGTTAGCCTTGTACTGATGTCCGTTTTGCGAACAGAGGTGAGGTCGCGACCGTATTCGGCGCCGCTTGCCCAACGGCTACCGAGGCTGCCCTCGATCACCGGCCTGCGCTTCATTGCCGCGTTCGGCGTATTCGGCTACCACGTCCTGACGCTGCTACCTAGCTGGACGCTGCTCCATCCGCTGCTGATGTCGGGCCAGGCGGGCGTGTCGTTCTTCTTCATCCTCTCGGGTTTCGTGCTCACCTGGTCGGATCGCCCAGCCGACTCGCGCGGGGCTTTCTGGCAACGCAGGGCGGCCAGGATCCTGCCGAGCCAGCTGGCGACCTGGCTCGTCGCGCTCCCGGTCTCAGCGCTCCGGTTCGGTGCCTGGCCCCACCTGTGGCCGATGCTTGCCACGCTGACGCTTACCCAGTCCTGGGTGCCCGCCCAGGACGTCTTCTTCGGGGTAAACGGCGTCGCCTGGTCGCTGTCGTGCGAAGCCTTCTTCTACGCGCTGTTTCCCGCGCTGATACCGCTGGTCCGCGCGGCGAGCAGTCGGCGGCGCGCGGAGTTGTTGTTCGGCTGTCTCGTGCTGCTCGCCGCCATCCAGCTGGTCGGCTGGCGGCTGGCCGGGGGAGGCATCTCGGACCCGTCCGGAATGGCTTTCTGGCTGGTCTCGGTGCTGCCGCTGAGCCGGCTGCCGGAGTTCGTCGTCGGCATGGTGGCCGCGCAGGCGATCAGAGCTGGGCAGCGTCCACCGATCCGGCTGGTTCCGGCCGCGGTGCTCAGCCTGTTCGCCGGGTACCTGGCCGGGCTGTTCCCCACGTCGGTGGTGGCCGGCTGGCTGACGCTGGTGCCCTTCACCCTGCTCATCTGCGCTGCCGCCCAGAACGATCTCAGAGGGTGCTCGGGCCTGCTCGCGCGGCGCTGGGCGGTTCGGCTGGGTGAATGGTCCTTCGCCTTCTACCTGACCCACCAGTTGGTGCTCAGGACGGTGGGCGCCTGCTGGCCCGCCGGGAAGTTCGCGTTGCTGCAGGTGTGCATTGATCTGGTTCTGGCCCTGGCGGCCAGCGCCGCGCTGTATCACTGGGTCGAGGTGCCGGCCGAGCGCCGGCTGAGGCCCCGCGCGGTCCCGGCCAGCGGGGTGACGAGTTCGACCCCTGCGCCGGCTGCTCAGCCCAGGTTGCTGGTGGAGAAGGTGTCACAGCTACCCGGATCACCCGTGGAGTAGCCCTGCCCGAACCACTTCTTGCGCTGTGCCGAGGAGCCGTGGGTGAACTTGCTCTGATCGACGCTGCCGCCGCCGAGGTGTGACTGGATCCAGTCGTCGCCGATCCTGCCTGCGGTGTCCAGCGCGGCATTGATGTCGGACTGCGTGAGGTCCTGGATGTAGGGCTTGCCGTTGGCAGAGGGCACTGTCGTGGCATGGTTCGCCCAGACCCCGGCGTAGCAATCGGCCTGCAGCTCGAGACGGACCGAGTCCGACTGCGGGCCCGAGGCGTTGTGGTTGACCTTGCTCTCGATGCCGAGCAGGTCTTGGACGTGATGGCCGTACTCGTGGGCAAGCACATAGGCGTTGACGAATGGTCCACCGGTGGCCCCGAACTGGGTCTTGAGCTCGTCGAAGAAGCCGAGGTCGATGTAGACCTTCTTGTCCGCGGGGCAGTAGAACGGGCCTACGCCCGCGGTTGCCGAGCCGCAGCCGGTACTCGTCTGGCCCCGGAAGAAGCGGGTCGGGCTGTGCACGTACTGACTACCCAGCCGCGGCAGCGTCTGGGACCAGAACCCTTCGATCGATTCGATATCTGCAACCAGGGCGCAATCGGTCTTCGTGTTGGCGTCCTTGCCGGTCTTGCACGACTCAGAGAGCTGGCCGTTGTCGACCGCCGTCACGTTCGAACCGGATCCGACGCCACTCAGGCCGCCGAGGCCGCCAGGTAAGCCATCGCCGGACCCACCGCCGCCGCCCAGGACGTTGAACAGCACCACCACGATCAGCCCGACTATTCCGAGCCCACCACCGCCTACGGCCAGCCCGCCGAGACCAGGACCACCCGACCGGGCATCCTCGACGACGGACGTGTCGAGCTGGGCATCGTCGTTGTACTGCATGGCTGAGAAGGTCCAATCGGATCTGCGTGGCGCAGGGCCAGCGAAAAGTGGGAACTGACCCTGAAAACCGTACGGTAATCTGGGTCTTCGTGAGCACTGTTCCGCGTTGAGACGGACCCGAGCGCGAAACCCGTCCATCAGTCCGACCGGAAAGTCCTTTCTCTCATGATCACCGCCACCGACCTGGAACTGCGTGCTGGCTCCCGCATCCTGCTCAATCCGACGACGCTTCGGGTGCAGCCCGGTGACCGCATCGGACTGGTCGGGCGTAACGGCGCGGGCAAGACGACCAGCCTGAAGGTGCTTGCCGCCGAGACGCTGCCCCATGGCGGTGCCGTCACGGCCAGCGGGCCGATCGGCTACCTGCCGCAGGACGCCCGAACCGGCGATCTGTCCCAGACGGCGGGTGACCGGGTGCTGTCCGCACGCGACCTGGACGAGCTGCTGCACCAGCTCACCGCGGTCGGTCTGCAGCTGGCCGATCATGCCGAGGACGAGGCCCTGGTTCGCCGCTACGGGCAACTGGAGGAGCGGTTCTCCTCCCTCGGCGGTTACGCGGCGGAGGCCGAGGCGGCACGAATCTGCGCGCATCTCGGCTTGCCGGACCGGGTCCTCGCCCAGCCGCTGGGCACCCTTTCCGGTGGCCAGCGCCGACGCATCGAACTGGCCCGGATCCTGTTCGCCGACTCGGCCGGCGAACCGACCACGCTGCTGCTGGACGAGCCCACCAACCACCTGGACGCCGACTCGATCAGCTGGCTCAGAGACTTCCTCAAGGGCCACCGCGGCGGCCTCATCGTGATCAGTCACGATGTCGAGCTGCTGGACGCGGTCGTCAACAAGGTCTGGTACCTGGATGCGAATCGCTCGGATATCGACGTCTACAACGTCGGCTGGAAGACCTACCTCAAGCAGCGTGAGGCCGACGAGCGACGGCGGCACCGGGAACGCGCGAACGCCGAGCGGAAGATCGACTCGCTGCGCAGCCAGGCGGACAAGATGCGAGCCAAGGCGACCAAAGCCAAGGCCGCGCAACAGATGCTTCGCCGAGCCGACGCGCTTAACGCCGGAATGTCAGAGCTGCGGGCCAACGACAAGGTTGCCAGGTTGCGTTTCCCCGACCCGGCGCCCTGTGGCAAGACGCCGCTGATGGCGGAGGGCTTGTCCAAGTCCTACGGATCGCTCGAGGTATTCACCGATGTCGACCTGGCCATCGACCGCGGGACCCGGGTGGTGGTCCTCGGCCTGAACGGCGCCGGCACGACCACGCTGCTCAGGCTGCTGGCCGGCACCGAACCCGCCGATACCGGCGAGATCCTGCCAGGACATGGATTGCGACTGGGGTACTTCGCACAGGAACACGAAACCCTGGACACCGAACGCAGCGTCCTGGAAAACATGCGCAGCGCGGCGCCCGATCCGGCCGATGTGCAGCTGCGCGGGGTCCTCGGGGCTTTCCTGTTCTCAGGCGATGACGTCGACAAACCGGCCGGGGTGCTTTCCGGCGGTGAGAAGACCCGGCTTGCACTCGCGATGCTGGTGACCAGCGCCGCCAACGTCCTGCTGCTGGACGAGCCGACGAACAACCTCGACCCCGCCAGCCGAGCGCAGGTATTGGATGCGTTGCGCAAATACAGCGGCGCGATCGTGCTCGTCACCCACGACGAGGGCGCCGTGGAAGCGCTCGACCCGGACAAGGTCATCCTGCTCCCCGACGGCGTCGAGGACACTTGGAGCCCTGATCTGTCGGACCTGATCGCCCTAGCCTGAGTGGGCCTAACTGGGCCTGACTGTTGGGCCTAACTGTTGCGCGCGCCCCGAGGGACTGCTAGCAAGGGAGTGCACAGCGCGTGGCAGGAGGGGAGTGACCGTGGCTGATCTGAAAAAGGGCGCCCGAATCACCGGGCCCGATCGGAACAGGCTGGCGACCGAGATCAGGAAGCAGTACGAGAAGGGCCGCAGTATCCGCGAGCTGGCTGACAGTCACGGAAGGTCCTACGGCTTCATCCATCGACTACTGAGCGAAAATGACGTCACCCTCCGCGGACGCGGCGGCGCGACCCGCGGAAGGAAGAAATCGTCCTGAACACCGCAACCATCCCCGCCATTCCGGACGAGGCGGGGTTCGCAGTCACGCTCTCCGACGATCAATCCGTTGCCACCATCTCCCTCAACCAACCACAAAGGCGAAACCCGCAGTCGCCGCACACCTGGCTCTGGATGGTGCGGGCGGTCAACGCACTGCCCGGCACGGTCCGGGTGCTGCTCGTCCGCGGGGAGGGTTCGGCCTTCTCCGCAGGCCTGGATCGTGCCGTCCTCACCGGTGAGGGAACCCCTGAGACGCCCGGCCTCGCGGCTATTGCGCGCGCGGCACCCGAGGATGCCTCCCGAGCGATCCAGTCCTTTCAGGAGGCTTTCCGGCTCGGCAGCAGGCCCAACCTGGTCAGCATCGCCCTGGTACAGGGCTACGCGATCGGAGCGGGATTCCAGCTCGCGCTGAGCTGTGACATCCGGATCGCGGCCGAGGATGCCCAGTTCTCGATGGCCGAGGTGACGCTCGGACTGGTGCCTGATCTTGGCGGGACGAAGCGGCTGGTGGAGCTCGTCGGTTACTCCCGCGCAGCGAGCATCTGCCTCACCGGACGGAGGGTCTCGGCTGCGGAGGCCAGCAGCATCGGCCTGGTGAGCGCCGTCGTCGCACCCGATGCGCTGCGCGATGCGGGCGAGCAGTTCGCGCGCCAGATCCTGGCGCTGCCCGCCGCTGCGGTGACCGAGACGAAGGCGCTGCTGCTGGCGGCCTCGCAGCGCGGACAAGCCGAGCAGGAGCAGGCCGAACGCGAGGCACAGTACCGGCAACTGCGGGCGCTGGCCGGGCTCGACGCCGAGGACTGACCTCGGACCCGGCGCCATCGACGAGCGGGCCGGCGCAATCGACGAGCGGGCCGGGAATAGCGCAGGCTTCGAAGACGATACTTACCGGGTGATGCTGCGATGATGCCCGGATCCAATTACGCCGTCATGCGCTCGATGCGTCGCGATTCCGATACGTCCAATCACCAACTGCGGGCCGGGATCGCCCGGCGGGTGCTCGAGTTCGCTCGTCCTTACCGGCGTGACCTCGTCCTCTTCACCGTCATCATCGTGCTCGACGCCCTGATCGGGGTCGCTACCCCGGTGCTCGCAGGCCGGATCGTGAACGAGATAACCAGCCGCGGCTCGATCCGCGTGGTGGTGTGGATCGCGATCGTCATCGCGGTGCTGGCAGTCCTCGACGCCGGCTTCTCCTATGCCCAGCGGTGGTACTCGGCGCGGATCGGGGAGGGCCTGATCTTCGACATGCGAGCCAGCGTGTTCGCCCATGTCCAGCGGATGCCACTGGCATTCTTCACCCGCACCCAGACCGGCGCGCTGGTCAGCCGGCTCAACAGCGACGTGCTCGGCGCCCAGCAAGCCTTCACCTCAACCCTGTCGGGAGTGGTGAGCAACGCGGTGAGCCTGGTGTTCACCGCGGCCGTCATGTTCACCTTGTCCTGGCAGATCACCGCGCTGGCGTTGGTGTTGCTGCCCCTGTTCGTGCTGCCGGCCAAGCGGGTCGGGCGCCAACTGCAGGCGATCACCCGGGAGTCCTACAACCTCAACGCCTCGATGAACGCGACGATGACCGAGCGCTTCAACGTGGCCGGTGCCCTGCTGGTCAAGCTCTTCGGCAACCTGCCGGTCGAAGCGGCGTCGTTCTCATCGCGGGCGGCGCGGGTCCGCGATATCGGGGTCCGCTCGGCGATGTATGCCCGAGCGCTCTTCGTGGCACTGACCCTGGTCGCGAATCTGGCCCAGGCGCTGGTCTACGGCCTTGGCGGCTACTACGCGTTGACCGGCCAGCTCTCGACCGGAACGGTGGTCACGCTGGCGCTGTTGCTGTCGCGGCTCTACGGGCCGCTAATGGCCCTGTCCAATGTGCGGGTCGACGTGATGAGCGCGCTGGTGAGTTTCGACCGGGTCTTCGAGGTGCTCGATCTGAAGCCGCTGATCGACGATGCGCCCGGCGCCGTCGAGCTGTCGCCGCTCGCGTCCTCCGTCACGTTCTCTGACGTGTGGTTCTCCTACCCGACCGCGGACGAGGTCTCGCTGGCCTCGCTGGAGGACGTCGCGGTCCTGGACCACACCCGCTCGGCCGACGTCCTGCGCGGCATCGACTTCACGGCCCGAGCGGGGGAGATGGTTGCCCTGGTCGGGCCGTCCGGCGCCGGAAAGACGACCATCAGCCAGCTGATACCGCGCATCTATGACGTACGTTCCGGTGCGGTGCTGATCGGCGATCAGGACGTCCGATCGGTACGGCAGGACTCGCTGCGGGACGCGATCGGCGTGGTCAGCCAGGACGCGCACCTGTTCCACGACACGATCGCCGCCAACCTGCGCTACGCCCGGCCGGAGGCCTCTGACGCCGAGCTGTGGCAGGCCCTGCGCGGCGCCAACATCGGCGACACGGTCGAGGCGTTACCGGACGGCCTGGACACCGTGGTCGGCGATCGGGGCTACCGGTTGTCCGGCGGGGAGAAGCAGCGCATCGCGATCGCCAGACTGCTGCTGAAGGCTCCTCGGGTAGTCATCCTCGACGAGGCGACCGCGCATCTGGACAGCGAGAGCGAGCGAGCCGTACAGCTTGCGCTCTCGACGGCCTTGCAGGGCCGGACCTCGATCGTGATCGCCCACCGGCTTTCGACCATCAGGGCAGCCGACCAGGTGCTGGTGGTCGACGCCGGGCGGATCGTGGAGCGGGGCAGCCATGAGCAGTTACTGGCGGCCGGTGGCCTGTATGCCGAGCTGTACCGGACTCAGTTCGCCACCGGAGCGTCAGCGCTGAGCGCGGAGGCGTCCGGAGCAGCCAGCAGCGACTGAAAGGCCAGCTCCGAGGCTCCGATCAGCGCTGACTCGCTGCCCAGGCCTGGGGTGAGGATCCGGACGGCGGTGCGGGCGGCGGCCATCGCTCGGCGG
>JAVEES010000021.1 GCA_030840285.1 Pseudonocardiales bacterium | reverse complement strand
AACGACGGCCTGCAGTGCGGTTACTGCACCCCTGGCCAGATCTGCTCGGCGGTCGCCGTCCTGGACGAGGCCGCGCAGGGCTGGCCGAGTGCGGTCACCGCCGACGTGTCAGCCAGCACAGTGGTACTCGACGAGGACGAGATCCGCGAGCGGATGAGCGGCAACCTGTGCCGCTGCGGCGCCTATGTGAATATCGTCGCGGCAGTCGCCGAGCGTGCCCGATGAGCACCTTGGGATCAACAAGGCGGCCGACGGCATGCACGACGAGCGGGCCAACCCGATGACCACCTTCACGACGAGCGGGCCAACCCGATGAGATCCTTTGCCTACCAGCGTGCGACCGAACCGGAGTCGGCGCTGGCCGCGCGAGCGGCCAACGCCGACTCGCGCTACCTCGGCGGTGGCACCAACCTCGTCGACCTGATGAAGCTCGGGGTAGAAACTCCGGACCTGCTCATCGACGTCACGTCGCTCTCGCTCACCGACATCACCGAGACCAGTGACGGCGGCGTTCGGATCGGTGCCGGCGTACGAAACAGCGACCTCGCCGCCCACCCATTGATTCGCCGCAGGTATCCCGCGATCGCTCAGGCGATCCTGTCGGGCGCCTCGGGCCAGCTTCGCAACCTCGCGACCGTCGGTGGAAACCTCATGCAGCGAACCCGCTGTGCCTACTTCACCGACGTCACAAAGCCCTGTAACAAAAGGGATCCCGGCTCCGGGTGCCCGGCCCGCACCGGCGAGCACCACAACCTGGCGATCCTCGGTGGCTCCACGCACTGCATCGCCACGAGCCCGTCCGACCTGGCCGTCGCCCTGGTCGCCTGCGATGCCGTCGTACACGTCCGGGAGGGCTCAGACAGTATCGAGCGGGCCGTCCCGATCGATTCCTTCCGCACCCTGCCCGGCAACCACCCAGAGCGTGAAACGAGTGTGGACCCCGCCGCACTGATCACCGCCCTGAGCCTTCCCGCATTGCCGATCGCCGCCGCCTCGCACTATCGCAAGGTTCGCGAACGCGCCTCCTATGCCTTCGCAATCGGCTCGATCGCCGCTGCTATCGAGGTTCGTGACGGCGTGGTCACCGATTCCCGGATCGCCTACGGCGCGGTTGCTCCAGTTCCGTGGCGAGCGCATCGAGCTGAGGCCGAGTTGCTCGGAAAGCCCGCGGGGATCGAGGCCTTCGAGTTCGCGGCCGATACCGAGCTCAGCGCCGCACAGCCGCTTCCCGGCAATGCCTACAAGCTCGGCCTGATCCGCAACCTGACCGTCGATGTGCTGAGCAAGCTGAGCGGAGTGACCCGATGACCTCGACCCTCAACCCGCCGGCAACGAGCACTACTGTCCAGGTGCCGACCACCCGGGTCGACGCGATCGCGAAGGTCACCGGCCAGGCGCGCTACGCCGCGGAGTACGACCTCGACAGGATGGCCTTCGGCTTCATCGTGCAGGCTCGGATCGCCCGCGGCACGATCGTCGCCATCGAGGATGCCGTCGCGCTCGCCATGCCGGGGGTGCTCGCCGTCATCGACTACCGCAACGCCCCACGGCTTTCCGACGCGGGAGACGCCGAACTGCAGCTCCTGCAGAGCGAGCGGGTCTACTACCGAGGCGAGGTGGTGGCGCTGGTTATCGCCGAAAGCTCGGAGCAGGCGCGGGCCGCGGCCGAGGCATTGCCCATCAGCTACGCCGAGGCTGATCACGACGTGCTGTTCCGCACCGACCACCCCGAGATTTACACGCCGGAGAAGGTCAATCCGAACTTTCCCTCCGAGTCCAGCGTGGGCAATGTCGACGGTGCGTTCGACGCCGCTGAGGTCAGGGTGCAGGCCTGGTACAGCACCCCTGCCGAGCACAACAACCCGCTGGAGCCGCATGCGACCACGGCGCAGTGGGACGGCGACGAACTCACGGTCTATGACTCCAACCAGGGGGCGAGTTCGGTACACAGCACGCTGTGCAAGCTGTTCGACCTGCCGCGTGGTCGCGTTCACGTCCGTTCCGAACACGTGGGCGGCGGTTTCGGGTCCAAGGGTTCGGCGCGTCCGACTGTCGTGCTGGCGCCGATGGCCTCCAAGCTGCTCGATCGTCCGGTCCGGGTGACAATGACGCGACAGCAGATGTTCGCGCTGGTGGGTTACCGGACACCGACCATCCAGCAGGTGCGCCTGGCCGCCGACCACACCGGCCGGCTGCACGCGCTGGACCACCTGGCGTACTCCCAGACCTCGCGGATCGTCGAGTTCGCCGAGCAAACCGCGGTGATGTCGCGGGTCATGTACGCAACACCCAACCTGCGAACCCGCCATCGCTTGCTCGCCCTCGATGTACCGACGCCCCGCTGGATGCGCGCGCCAGGCGAGGCGCCGGGATCGTTCGCGCTCGAATCCGCGATGGACGAACTGGCCGCCGAGCTGCAGCTGGATCCGGTCGAGCTACGCATCCGCAACGAGCCCGACTTCGAGCCCGACGGCGGCCGGCCATTCTCCAGCCGCAACCTAGTCAGCTGCCTGCTCGAAGGCTCGGACCGGTTCGGCTGGCGGGAGCGCGACCCGCGCCCGGGCATCCGCCGCGATGGGCGCTGGTTGCTCGGCACAGGCGTCGCTAGCTCGACCTATCCCGCGCGCAACGCCCCGTCCAGCTGTGCCATCACCGCCCGCGCCGACGGCAGCTTCGAGGTGCGCATCACCGCGGCAGACCTGGGCACCGGAGCCCGCACGGCGCTCACCCAGCTCGCGGCAGAGTCGCTCGGGGTGGGCCTGGCCGACATCGAACTTCGGATCGGTGACAGTGACTTCGGCCAGGCCATGATCGCCGGTGGCTCAATGGGGACGGCGTCCTGGGGATGGGCGATCGACAAGGCTGCCAGGCAGCTTCGCGGTCAACTCGATGCTTCTGGTGGTGCGGTCCCGCCCGAAGGCTTGAGCGTCACGTCCAATACGAGGGCCGAGATCGATGCGCAAGCCGATGTGGTGCGACACGGCTTCGGAGCTCAGTTCGTCGAGGTGGCGGTCGACCCCCGTTCGGGCGAGGTGCGGGTGCCTCGGATGCTCGGGGTCTTTGCCGTCGGACGGATCGTCAATCCGACTACCGCCCGGTCGCAGCTGATCGGCGGGATGACGTGGGGGCTGTCGATGGCCCTGTTCGAAGAATCGATCATGGATGTCGAGTTCGGTGACTACCTCAACCACGACTTGGCCGGTTACCACGTCGCCTCGAACGCCGACGTGGGCGCGATCGAGGTCGCCTGGGTCGAGGAGCATGACGAGCAGACAAACCCCACCGGCATAAAGGGAATCGGCGAGATCGGCATCGTCGGAACCGCTGCGGCGATCGCCAACGCGGTGTGGCACGCCACCGGTCATCGCCAGCGAGCGTTGCCGATCAGGCCGGACCGGATCCTGAACAGCGCCAACGCCGCCGGTTGAGCCAACCCGAAGCCGGCAGGAACCCGAAGCCAGCTAAGCAAGCCGAAGCCGGCCGAGCCGAACGCCCGCGCCTCACAAGCCGTTCTGGTCATCCTGCTGTGAGTACTGGCCCGGATGGAGTCCGCGGGAGCGGCGCATCGAGTCGGCTTCGATGAGGCGGTTGAGGGTCTGCTGGACCTCGTTCGCCCTGGGAATGTCAACCAACGTCTCTTGCCCGTGCTCCCCCGCCGACTCGATCGTCAGCGAACCGGCGCGGACGATCCGGTCCCAGATCGACTGCTCGTAGGCCACGTCGTTGATCCGGGCAAGGGTGATGTCGCGTCCGACATGGTTCAGCACGCCACGCCGGATCAAGACCCGGTGGGTGGTGATCACGTAGTGGGTTGAGCGCCAGCGGATGACGGGCGCCAGCACCAGCCAGCAGACCAGCAGCAATGCGATGACCAGCGTCGCGATCAGCAGATATTGGTGCGCGCTCTGGTGCTGATCTCCGCTCGGAAGGAACGCGATCGCGACACCGGAAAGCCCGCAGATGAGGATGAACAGGGCGACGGCTGGGACCAGTGTTATCCAGTGCGGGTGCAGATGCTCGACGATCTCCTCGTCCTCGGCGAGCAACTTCTCCGGGTATGCCACTCAGCACTCCTCATCGTGATGATCGGGTTACGGTTCGCCCCGGCCGCTCAGAGGTTAGCGGGAATCGGGTCGCAGGTGGGTGACATCGCCCGCGGCGATCGCCGTGGGCGAGGCCGCGCCGTCGAACAGCACGACCAGCCGGCCGTCCTCGTCGATGTCCTGTGCATACCCGTGACGAGGTTCATCCTCCAGCACCACGGTCACCGGACGGCCCAGTGTCGAGCAGCGTTGCCGGAACTCGGTGGCCAGCCCGCTGGCTCCTGCTCGACCGCCCGCGCGGGTCCAGGCGAAGTAGAGCTGCTCGAACTCGCGCAGGAACCGTGCCAACAGCTCGGCACGATCGGTCGCAAGGCCCTGCAGGGCGAGCGACGTAGCGCTCGGCACCGCAAGCTCGTCCTCGGTGGTGCTGACATTGATGCCGAGTCCCACCACGGCAGCGCCCGCCGCGGCCTGCACCAGGATGCCCGCGGCCTTCTTCTCCTCGGGCCCGAGGAGAAGGTCGTTCGGCCACTTCACCGAGGCGGCCTCCCCCACCGTACGAGCCAGTGCCAGGCCTGTCAGCAGAGGCAACCAGCCCCAGGTGGCCACCGGCGGCGAGGGGCGAAGCAGCAGCGACATCGTCAGGCCGGCACCGACCGGCGAGGTCCAGGCCCGGTCGAGCCGGCCGCGCCCCGAATGCTGGAACTCAGCGATCCGAACGAGCCCCGGCGGGGTTCCGGCGGCGGCAGCCCTCAGCAGGTCGGCGTTGGTGGAATCTGTCTCTGGCGCCACCTCGATCGACCACGGTGAGCCGATGTCGGCGTTCAGGATTTCGGCATCCAGCGGTTCGCGCGTCGGGGGTGACATGTGCTCATTCTCTCGCGGCAAGGGTGGGAAGTCAGTCACTCCGCGCCGACGCGCCTCGGCCAGGCGATTAGGCTCACGCCCCAAGAGGCCTGGATGAGGCGCGAGCGCGGAGGCGAAACGATGAGTGCTGAGAGTGTTTCTGAGAGCCAGGCTCTGGACCCGCATACGACCGCCGGCAAGCTCGCCGAGCTGGAACGGCGCTACGACGAGGCGGTTCACGCGGGCTCGGCAAGGGCCGTCGAGAAGCAGCACGCCAAGGGCAAGAAGACCGCGCGGGAACGCGTCGCGATGCTCCTGGACGAGGGCTCGTTCGTCGAGTTCGACGAGTTCGCGCGGCACCGTTCAACGATGTTCGGCATCGACAAGAACCGGCCCTACAGCGACGGGGTCGTCACGGGCTACGGCACGATCGACGGCCGCCAGGTCTGCGTCTTCAGCCAGGACGTGACGGTGTACGGCGGCGCGCTCGGCGAGGTCTACGGCGAGAAGATCGTGAAGGTTCAGGACTTCGCCCTCAAGACCGGCTGCCCCCTCATCGGCATCAACGAGGGCGGTGGCGCCCGCATCCAGGAAGGCGTTGTATCGCTTGGGCTCTACGGCGAGATCTTCCACCGCAACGTGATGGCCTCGGGCGTTATCCCCCAGATCTCACTGATCATGGGCGCCGCTGCGGGTGGGCACGTGTACGGCCCGGCGCTCACCGACTTCGTCGTCATGGTCGACCAGACCTCGCAGATGTTCATCACCGGACCGGACGTCATCAAGACCGTCACCGGTGAGGACGTCTCGATGGAGGATCTCGGCGGCGCCCGAACGCACAACACCGTCTCAGGCAACGCGCACTACCTCGGCACCGACGAGGAAGACGCGATCAACTACGTCAAGGCGCTGATCTCATACCTGCCGGCCAACAATCTCGACCCCGCGCCGGTGTACGAGTCCGACTACGAGGTCGACGTCACCGAGCAGGACCGGTTCCTGGACAGCTTCATCCCCGACTCGGCGAACCAGCCCTACGACATGCACACCGTGATCGAGCATCTGGTCGACGACGGCGAGTTCCTCGAGGTTCACTCGCTGTTCGCGCCCAACATTGTGGTTGGCTTCGCGCGGATCGACGGCTATCCGATCGGGATCGTCGGCAACCAGCCGATGCAGTTCGCCGGATGCCTTGACATCGACGCCTCGGAGAAGGCAGCCCGGTTCGTACGCACCTGCGACGCCTTCAACATCCCGATCCTCTCCCTGGTCGATGTACCGGGATTCCTGCCGGGGGTCGGGCAGGAGCACAGCGGCATCATCCGCCGGGGCGCGAAGCTGATCTACGCCTACTCCGAGGCGACGGTTCCCAAGATCACCGTCATCACGCGCAAGGCGTTCGGCGGTGCCTACGTCGTGATGGGATCCAAGCACCTGGGCGCTGACATCAACGTCGCGTGGCCGACCGCGCAGATCGCCGTGATGGGTGCCCAAGGCGCGGCGAACATCCTGTACCGCCGGGAGCTGAAGAAGGCTGCCGAGGCAGGCAAGGACGTGGAGGCTCGGCGCGCCGAACTGGTCACCGAGTACGAGGACACGCTGGTGAACCCGTACATGGCGGCCGAGCGAGGCTATGTCGACACGGTCATCCCGCCGTCGCAAACCCGCGCCTTCATCGTCAAGTCGCTGAGGGTCCTGCGCACCAAACGCCAGACCCTGCCGCCGAAGAAGCACGGGAACATCCCGCTATGACCGGGCGTGCCACCCCGGCCGACAACTCGGCAAGCGGCCAGCCGGATCAGGACGGTCCGCAGCCGGCCGATAAGCCGACGTTGCGCATTATCAAGGGAAACCCGACGCCGGAAGAAGTCGCCGCGGTCACCGTAGTGCTCACCGCGATCGCCGGCGGGGCGAGCAACCGGGAACCGGAACCGGTCACGCGGGCTGGCACCTGGGCCGACCCCGCGCTGCGAATGCGCCGCCCGATCCACCCCGGTCAAGGAGCGTGGCGCGCGTCCGTCTGGTACTGATCCAGCGACGTGCGGGCTTTGTGGGCTCGGCGCGGTCAGGGCAGGTCGAACGCTGGCGGCGTGCTGCCGTAGACCTCGGTGAAGGCTGCGTCCCGGTCGACGGCAGGCAGCTCGGCCAGGGTCGCGACCAGCAGCGTGCGCAGCCGCGGCAGGTTCGCCGCGAACTGCTCGAGCACTTCGGCGTGCGTCACGCCGTTGCCTGCCTCGACCCCGGCATCGTGGTCGGTGACCAGGCACAGCGAGGTCAGTGGCAGCGCCAGTTCGCGCGCCAAGGCGGTCTCGGGCATGCCGGTCATGCCGATGATCGTGGCGCCGGAGCGCTGGTAGTCACGCGACTCGGCGCGGGTGGAGAATCGCGGCCCGTTGATCACGACGAGCGTGGCGCCGTCCCGCACCGCGATGCCGGTGGAAACCGCGGCCCGCAGCGCCGCGCGGCGGCCTGCCTCGAAGTAGGGATCTGCCAGTGATACGTGGGAAACGCCCGCGTCGGCGTCAACATAGGTATGCGCTCGCCCAGAGGTGCGGTCCAGCACCTGATCCGGTACGACGAGGGTCCCAGGACCCCATTCGGGCACGAGCGAACCGACGGCCGAGGCAGTCAGCACCTGCCGCACACCGAGTGCGCGCAGAGCCCAGAGGTTCGCGCGATACGGCACCCGGTGTGGCGGAAAGCGGTGATCGGCGCCGTGCCGCGGAAGGAAGGCGACTTGACGTCCGGCAAGCGATCCGATCGTGATGTCCCCGCTCGGAGCACCCCATGGTGTGTCAAGGGAGTGGGTGGTCGCCTCATCGAGCAGGGAGTAGAAACCCGAACCTCCGATGACGCCGATCTCCGGCTGGATTCCTGTCACATCGCCGACCCTATCCGGCTGCCAAATACTAGGACGTCAGAGTAAGGTCCCGGCCATGCGACGCACTCATTTCGATGACGACAACCTTGCCTTCGGCGAGGCCTTTCGAACCTTCATCGACAAAGAGATGCTGCCGCACTACCTGGACTGGGAACGCGCCGGCATCGCCCCGCGCGAGGTGTTCACCGCCGCGGGTGCACAGGGCTTCCTCGGCATGCAGCTCCCGGAGCAGTACGGCGGCGGTGGTACCGGCGACTTCAGGTTCAACCAGATTCTCGGTGAACAGATCATGCTGGCCGGTGTTGGTGGAGCCGGCCTCGGCATCAGCCTGCACAACGACATCTGCCTGCCCTATTTCCTGCACTATTGCACGCAGGAGCAGCAGCAGCGCTGGCTTGGAGGCATCGCCTCGGGTGAGCTGATCACAGCAGTCGCCATGACGGAGCCCGGTGCCGGCTCAGACCTTGCCGGCATCCGGACTTCCGCGGTGGCCGACGGCACCGATCTGATCGTCAACGGCGCCAAGACGTTCATCACCAATGGCATCAACGCCGATCTGGTGATCACCGCCGTGCGGACATCTGCCGAACGTCACAAGGGTTTGAGCCTGGTCGTGCTGGAGCGTGGCATGCCGGGCTTCGAACGTGGCCGCAACCTGGACAAGGTCGGCCTGCATTCGCAAGACACGGCCGAGCTCTCCTTCACCGACGTCCGGGTGCCGGCAGCTAACGTGCTCGGTGAGATCGGCCGGGGCTTCGAATACCTGGTGTCGAACCTGCCGCAGGAGCGCGTGTCGATCGCGATTGCCGGCGTGGCCGGAGCGCGCGCGGCGCTGAACTGGACGATCGATTATGTCCGTAGCCGCAAGGCGTTCGGAAACTCGATCGGGTCGTTGCAGAACACCCGCTTCGTCCTGGCAGAACTCGCCACCGAGGTGGATATCGCCCAGACCTACGTGGATCGCTGTGTCACCGGCCTCGCCGCGGGCGAACTCACCGTCGAGGACGCCGCGAAGGCAAAGTGGTGGTGTACCGAACTGCAGGGCCGCGCGGTCGACAAGTGCCTGCAATTGCATGGGGGTTACGGCTACATGCTGGAATACCCGATTGCCCGCGCCTACGCCGATGCCCGGGTCACCCGGATCTACGGCGGCGCGACCGAGATCATGAAAGAGATTATCGGGCGCTCGCTGAAGTTGGGCTGATCCCGCCTCACTAGGCTGGCGCCATGCGTTTCGTGCTGGCTTCGGCCTCCCCCGCTCGCCTGCAGACCTTGCGAAACGCTGGAGTCGAGCCCGAGGTGATCGTTTCCGACGTCGACGAGGATTCGGTCACGGCCGCATCAACGATCGAGCTGGTCCAGGCGCTTGCACTTGCCAAGGCCGTCGGCGTCGCGAGTGGAATCGCCAGCGGTGCACTGGTTCTCGGCTGTGATTCGCTGCTCGAGTTTCGCGGCCAATCGCTGGGCAAACCAGTCGACGCCGAGGATGCGATCCAGCGATGGAAGCTGATCCGGGGCCGATCGGGCATCCTTCACACCGGTCATGCGCTGCTGTCGATGCGGGACGGAACGGATTTTCCCGAGTCACTGCTTCGGGTGGCGAGCACCGAAGTCCGGTTCGGTTACCCCAGTGACGACGAGATCGCGGCGTACGTGGCCACCGGGGAGCCGCTCAAGGTCGCGGGCGCCTTCACTATCGATGGCCTCGGTGGCTGGTTCGTCGAACGCATCCTCGGCGATCACCACAATGTCGTCGGGCTGTCATTGCCCTTGCTGCGAACGATGATTCTGGACTTGGGCTACCAGCTCAGCGATTTACCTAGACGCGACCCCGGGGCTTGAGCGTCAGGGGCGGTAGCGGCGGAGCAGGCAGCGGGTCACCGTCGAAATCCACGACGGTGCCGAAGCGATCGCCTTCCATCCACTCCTCGCGAGCTGCCACGATCTCTGCGTGGCTGCGGGCGATGAAGTTCCACCACATCAGGATCTCTTCCTCGAACGGCTCGCCGCCGAGCAACAGCATGCGCGCATCGGCCGCGGCGCTGAAGGACAGCCGCGTGCGGCCACACCCGAGATAAGCCATCTGACCGTGTTCGAGTAGCCGGCCCTCGACCTCGACGGCGCCCGACGTCACCAGCACCGCGTGTTCCCACTCGCTTCGCAGCGGCACCGAGGATGCCTGGCCAGCTGATATCGCGATATCCGCGCCGACCAACGGTGTGTAGGCGGTCGCGGGCGAGCGCAAGCCTGCCAGCTCGCCGATGAGCACGGTCGCTTCGACGCCACCGGCGCGCCAGACCGGCAGGTCCGCATGGTGCTCGAAGGCCGCCGGGCGATTACGTTCTGACTCGGGAAGCGCCACCCACAACTGCACGCCGTGCAATGTCGGGCTGTGCGGCCGTTCGGACGTCTCGGCGTGCGAGATCCCGGCACCGGCCGTCATCAGATTGAGCTGGCCGGGACGGATGAGCTGAACGCTGCCGATGCTGTCACGATGCCGAACCTCACCGGCGAGCAGCCAGGTCACGGTCTGCAGCCCGCAGTGCGGATGAGGTGGCACCAGCATGCCGGTGTCGTCTGAGACATCGTCCGGGCCGTAGAAATCGACGAAGCACCAGGCGCCGATCATGCGGCGCCCGCGGGTCGGCACGAACCGGAACACCGACATCGGGTCGGCAGCGGGCGCCCCGTCATCAGCTGACCATTGACGTGGCGTCAGCACGACTCGGCGCGGATCCAGCGGCTCGAACACCGGCTCGGCTGCGACGTCTGAGCCGGCGCCACATAGGGATGCTGCTGGGGTCGTCTCGAGGTTGCTCATGGCGCTGGCGGTTCGACGCTCTGCATCATGCCCGGATCATGGCCTGCGACCCAGCGCCATCAGCAAGCGGGTCTGGTCATCGGCGCCCTCAGGTGGTTCGATCGCTGGTCCGCAGGCGCCCGAGTTCTGCAAGACATCGCCCATCCGGTTGGCGAAAGCAGTGATCCGCGCGATCTCTTCGGGATCGATCCGTTCATCCAGGCCGGCGGCACGGGCCAGATCCCAGCGATGCACGACCTGGTCGAAGCTGAGAAAGCCGTCCACCGCCTGCTCGAAGGTCGAGCGGCCGAACTTGCCCTGGTATTCGGTGCCTGCCAGCGCCGGATCGTCCAGGCACGACTGCACCGCCTCACGCGCACCGGACCAGGCAGCCAGCGGATCCTCGTCCACCGAGGGCAGTTCCGGCAACGACCTGCCCACCAGGCCGAGGAACTGGCCGTGCGACTCGACGACATGGCGCAGGACGTCGCGCGCATCCCAGCCTGCGCACGGTGAGGGCGCGTCCCACCGATCGGGCGGGACCGCGGCGACCGTGTCGGTAAATGCCGCCGACAGCCGGCGGTATCGATCAGCTACCTCACTCATCGGTCTATCGTCCCACTCAGACGGGCGGGACCCCATGGCGTTTGTCCGGCAGTGGCCGGCCCTTGCCCACCAGGGCGTCGAATCGGCGGACGATCTCCGAGCGCAATTCCGACGGGTTGATGATGGCGTCGATGACCAGGTCCGAGGCCAGCCGCAGCAGGTCCACGTCGGCCTCGTACTCCAGCCGCTTTGCCTTGATGAAAGAGGCACGTTCCTCGGCATCGGCGATAGCGGCGATCTTGTTCGCGTACACCGCGTTGACGGCGGCCTCCGGCCCCATCACCGCCACCCGCGCGGTCGGCAGCGCGATACAGGCATCGGGCATGAAGCCTGGCCCGTCCATGGCGTAGAGCCCCGCACCGTAGGCCTTTCGTACCAGCACCGACACCTGTGGAACGCTCGCCTCGGACACCGCGGTGATCATCTTCGCGCCGTGCCGGATGATGCCGAGCCGCTCGACCTCCGAACCGATCATGAAACCCGGGACATCGGCCAGGTACAACAGCGGAATATTGAACGCATCGCACAGCCAGATGAAACGGGCCGCTTTGTCTGCCGAGTCGCCGAACAACACGCCGCCCTTGACGGCGGAGTTGTTCGCGACGATTCCCACGGAACGTCCGTTAATGCGTCCCAAGCCGACGATCAACTCGGCGGCGAAGTCCGGTTTCACCTCGAAGAATGAATCGGCATCTATCAAACCATCGATAATCTTGTGCATATCGAACGGGACGGATTCCGAGATGGGCACCGCGTCGTCGTCGAGTTCCGCAACGGGCGCCTCGGGGGCGTAGGCAGGTGCCGACATCCGCCAATTACCCGGCAGGTAGGAAAAGAACAGCTTCGCCTGTTCGATCGCATCGCTGTCATTGCCGGCCAGATTGTCCCCGCAGCCTGAGACGGTCGCGTGCATGCGGGCGCCGCCCATCTCTTGCAGCGTGACCTTCTCCCCCACCACCATCTCAGCCATTCGCGGCGATCCGAGGTACATGGAGGCATTCGCCTCAACCATGATCACGATGTCGGTGAATGCCGGTATATAGGCGCCGCCGGCTGCGGACGGGCCGAATAAGCAGCAGATCTGTGGCACCTTGCCCGACAGTGCCACCTGGTTGTGAAAGATCCGCCCGGCCCCGCGGCGTCCCGGAAAGAGGTCCACCTGATCAGTGATCCTGGCCCCGGCCGAATCGATGAACCAGAAGATCGGCAACTCCTCGCCAAGCGCGCGCTCGGTAATCCGGATGATCTTCTCGACCGTGCGCGCGCCCCAGGAACCGGCCTTCACCGTCGGGTCATTGGCGACCACAAGGGCCGGCCGCCCATCGACGAGCCCCTGGCCCGTGACCACCCCGTCGGCGGGCAGGCCGGCCACGGCGGCGTTCGCCAGTTGCGAGTCCTCGACAAAGGAGCCCGCGTCGAAGAGCAGGTCGATCCGGTCGCGGACATAGAGCTTGTGCTGCGAGGCCAGCTTCGCCGCGGCCTGATCCGTCGGTGCGAGGGTGAGCGCTCTGGCCGCGGCGACCTTCGCGGCGTCACTCATCGGCTGCTGTCCACTGCCGTCGCGCGTTGGAATGCCCACGTCGCGTCATGGCGCCACCTCCACATATCGAGCCACCTATGATGCCGGGCTATTCCACCGGCAGGCCGAGGCCCCGCGCGATCACCAGCCGCTGCACCTCAGATGTCCCTTCGCCTACTTCGAGGATCTTGGCATCACGGTAGAAGCGCGCGACCGGGTATTCCTCGATGAAGCCATAGCCGCCGAAGACCTGGGTAGCCACCCGCGTAGCAGTCACCGCAGCCTCGGTCGAGTACAGCTTCGCTATCGCGGCTGCTTGCTTCACCTGCTGGCTCGGGCGCCCGGCGTCCTTCATCGCGGCCGCCTTGTAGGTCAGCCCGCGGGCCGCCTCGACGGAAACAGCAAGATCACTGATCGCGAAGGCTATCGCCTGCCGAGCCCCGATCGGCTTTCCGAAAGTGGTGCGCTGCTTGGCATAGCTGAGCGATTCCTCCAGGCATGCCTGTGCCAGACCCACGGCGAGTGCCGAGATGGCGATACGCCCGTCGTCCAGGATCGCGAGGAACTGCCGGAAGCCCGCACCACGATCTCCGAGCAGGTGTGCCTGCGGCACCCGGCAGTCATCAAAGACCAGGCCATGCGTATCGGAGGCATGCCAGCCGAGCTTGTCGTAGGCGGGCTGGACTTCGAACCCAGGCGTGCCGCTCGGCACGATGATCGCGGAGATCTCGGCCTTTCCATCGACCTCGCCGGTCCGGGCCGTCACGGTCACGCAGGACGTGATGGCGGTTCCTGAATTGGTGATGAAGGCCTTGGCCCCATTGATGACCCACTCGCCATCGACGAGTTCGGCACGGGTCCTGGTGGCGCCGGCGTCGGAGCCCGCTTCGGGCTCGGTGAGTCCGAACCCGGCCAGCCGGTGACCAGCCACCAAGTCGGGAAGCCATCGCTGCTTCTGTTCCTCGGTGCCGAAGGACAGGATCGGATTGATGCCCAGGCCTACCCCCGCCGACAGGGTGATGCCGATGGACTGATCGATGCGACCCAGTTCCTCGATGGCCAGGCACAGCGCCGTGAAGTCACCGCCGGCCCCGGCACTGCCCCCGTACTGCTCCCCGACCACCAGTCCGAACAGGCCTAGATCGCCCATCTTGGGAATGAGTTCGGTCGGGAAGTAATGGTCCCGGTCCCACTGAGCCACGTGCGGGCGTACCTCGGATTCCGCAAACTCCCGGACGACCTTGCGAAAGGTCTCGTGATCAGGCGACAACTCGAAGGGCATGGCGACTCCCGGACAGCTGGGCCACGACTGTTCGACCGGGTCTCGGCCATCGCACGTCGCGTGGATTGACGTTTACGTTAACGTCAATGCACTATAGCCGGGTGACGAGCGTCAACGAAAGTCCTTCCGCCAAAGACCGCTGGACGGTCGGCGAACTCGCCGACGAGCTTGGAATCACCACGCGGACCCTGCGCTTCTACGAATCCGAAGGGCTGATCTCCCCGGAACGCAGCGGGTCGGCCCGGATCTATGACCATCGGGATCGGGCCCGGATGCGACTCATCCTGCGAGGCAAGAGATTCGGGATGTCGCTCAGTGAGATCGGCGAGATCGTCGGGATGTATGACGGGGCGGCCTCATCGGAGAAGCGTCAACTACAGCTGCTGCTCGATCGTTTGGACGACATCACGGCGGACCTGCGGGGGCGGCAGCGCGATCTCGCCCGGACGCTCACCGAGGTATCCGAGGTGGCTGAGCAGTGCCGAAACCGGCTGGCAGAACTCGCTTAACAGCACTTTGACAAAGATCACGAGTCTCCGTAATGTGCGCCTCTGTCTGCTCTTAACAGCTTCTTAGGCCGGAGACCGCCGTGCACCGCTTGTTCGCCGCCGCTCTTGCTCTCTTTTCTGCCTTAGCCGCCTCGCTGCTCATTCCGAGCACGGCTTCGGCCGTCCCGCTACCGACCGTGACCGTCACCGGTTCCGCCTCGCCGACCTCGGCCTCGGCAGGACAGCCCGTGACCTTCTCTTACACGGTGACCAGCAGCACCCCCTACACCGCGGCAAGCCTGACCGCGACGCCGGACGTCCTGCTCACCTTCGTGGCCGGCTCGGCCGACGTCGATGGCGCGCCCGCTACCGGCGTGGTCGCCTTGCCCGGCATCGTCACCGTGCCCCTGCCGGATAGCCCCGGTAGCAGCACGCACGTCGTTACTTTCCAGGCCAAAGCCAGCGGTACGGCCCCGGCGAACACCACGTCCGGCGCGAGCCTTTCCTTCACCGATGGTGCGCACCCGTTGGGCACCAGCATCAGCGCCGCGGCGGTCACGGTCGCCCTCAACGTCCCCGACCTGGCGGTCAGCTACCCGGTCGGCAGCGGCCAGGACGGCACCTTGCCGCTGCCCCTGGGCGGTAGCGGAACCCTCGACGTGCTGGTCAGCAATGCCGGTCAAGGATCTCCCGCCACGACGCTGTTCATCGACTTCCCGGCGAGTTTGACCCTGGATGGAACGACCGTTATGACCCTCGACTCCGAACTGGGCTGCGTCCCGGTGGTAGCCACGCCCGGACGGTTCAGCTGCGATATCGGGCCGCTCAACTCCGGCGAGACCACCGAACTCGGGGTTCCGGTCACCACAACCGGCGCCGCGGTCGTCGGCCAGACAGCCACCATGACGGTATCCGCGCAGCCGACCGATCCCACCGTCCTGGACCTCAATCAGGCCAACAACAGCAAGACCGCCACCATCCAGTTCGTCCTCGCCCCGCACCTCGTACCGACGATCAGTTCCGCGAGCAGCAAGGTGGTGATCGGCAAGACCACCTCCCTCACCCTGTCGGTGCGTAACGAAGGTGACGGCCCCGCCGACATCGCCATCGCCCTGGCCGCACTCGAGAACCAGCACTTCGCGATCACCTCATTCGACGGCGCGACGCTCGACCCGGGCACCGTCGGCGGCAGCGCAGGTGGCAGCGGAAGCGGAAGCGGTGGCGGAATCTCGCCGCTCGCGCTCCGGCACGCGGTGGCCAGCAGCAAAGCGGCAAAGGCCAGTTCGTGGGCCGCCCGATTCACGTCAGCAGCGACGGCACCAGCCGATCCCAGCGGGCTCGCCTGGGATCTCGGCACGCTTGCGCCGGGACAGTCGATCACGGCCCACCTGACCGTCAAGGCTGTATCACTCGGCAGCACCCGCGTCGGGTTGCTTCCGCTGTCCGTCCCGCAGGATCCGGCGTGTTTCAGCGCTAACGCGGTACCCACCGCTTGTTTCGCCGAGTTCGGCCTGCAGGCGGTGGCCGCGCCCGTGGTCGTTGCGCACCCGGCGGCGGTCACGCCGACGGCGGTGCCCGTTGCGGCTGGCCCGACGCTGGCGAACACCGGAACTCGGACGACTACGCCGACGCTGCTCGCCGCGGCGTTGCTGCTGCTCGGCGCGGGCGCACTGCGGCTCGGACGCCGCCGCGGCTGATACCTAGTTGCGTGAGGCCGGGTGACTGATCACTCATGTGCGGTGGACACCGGGCTGGGTAACCTTCTGCGGAGTCGAGCAGTATTTTCAGGAGGCCACACATGCGCAAGGTGCTCATCGCCAACCGTGGTGAGATCGCGGTACGGGTCATTCGCGCGTGCAGGGACGCGGGACTGGACTCGGTCGCGATCTACGCCGAGCCGGACCGCGATGCGCTGCACGTGCGGATGGCGGACGAGGCCTTTGCGCTGGGCGGCAACTCCCCAGGCGAGTCCTACCTGGTGATCGACAAGGTGATCGCGGCGGCCAAACAGTCCGGTGCCGACGCGGTCCATCCCGGTTACGGTTTCCTGTCCGAGAATGCCGACTTCGCGCAGGCCGTCATTGATGCCGACCTGATCTGGGTCGGACCCTCACCGCAGGCCATCCGCGACCTTGGCGACAAGGTGACCGCCCGCCACATCGCGCTGCGGGCCGGCGCTCCGCTCGTGCCGGGCACCAAGGATCCGGTGCAGGGGCCCGGCGAGATCGTCGCGTTCGCCCGCGAGCACGGCCTGCCGGTGGCGATCAAGGCCGCGTTCGGCGGGGGCGGCCGCGGGCTCAAGGTGGCCCGGACGATCGAGGAGATCCCCGAACTGTTCGCCTCGGCGGTCCGCGAGGCCG
>JAVEES010000013.1 GCA_030840285.1 Pseudonocardiales bacterium | reverse complement strand
GGATCCAGTGGTAGCAGTGGGCAGACCTCGTCCAGTGGATCTAGCGGTTCCAGTACAGGCGGGACGAGCAGCTCCAGTGGCGCCACCACCGGCAGCGGCCAGACTGGCGGCATTGGCGGGTTCTTGCGGGGCTTGGTGTCGCGAACCCTCGCCTTTGTGGCCGGTCTGATAAGCACGTTCTTGGGGTTACTAGGCCTGGGCTCGAGGGGCCGCGGCGGATGGTGGTTCCTGTAGGCCGCGACGGCCCAGCGAGGCGCGTTCGCGGGGCCGTCGGAAGCCAGACGACGATCGGGCAACGATTCGAAGGCTCACTGATGGGCCAGGCCCTGATCAGCGCGCTCGTGTGCGTGATCGTCCTGGTCGGTGTGGTGTGGAATATGCCCGATTCGGAAGTCAAGCGGACGCTGACGCCCACCTTGCAACCGATTGCCTCGGCGATGTCGCTAGATCAGGTTTGGCGGATGTATGCGCCGGAACCGATCAGTCGCCTGGAGACGGTTGAGGTGCACGTCACCATGGCCGGTGGCGCCGACCGGATGTGGACCATCCACAAGGGCGATCTCGTCATCGGCCCGTTCGCGTGGTATCGGTGGCAAAAGCTGAAAGAGCAGACGATTCGTGAAGCGGGTACTCGAGCCAGCATTGCGCACTGGGTGGTCCGCGAGCTCACCAACCCCTCCGAACATCCGATCCGGGTCCAAATGGTTTTCCGCACAGAGGATTTGCCTGCTCCCGGTAAAGACGGACCCCGAACCACCAATGTGGAAACGCTCTACAACGAAGATCTCCCGGGCCGGTCATGACCGAACCCGACCGCGCCCTACGCCTGCGCCCCGCCGCCATAGCCGAGGCGTGGCGGGCGTTCTGGTTTCGACCCGAACCGGCCTACACGCTCGGCCTGATCAGAATCGTGTTCGGCGCGTTGATGGTGGCTTGGACCGTGTCGCTGAAACCCGACCTGGACGACCTGTTCGGCGAACACGGCGTCATGCCGCGCCAACCGTCCATCGCATTTCAGTGGGGCGTGTTCGAAATCTGGACCAGCGACCGCGCCTTGCTGATTGGGTGGGCTGTACTGCTGGTGTCCGCCATCGCCTTGACGGTCGGCTGGCACAGCCGCCTGGCGGCGCTGGCAGTGTTCGTGCTTGTCGTGTCGTTTGCATACCGCGATCCGTGGGTGCTCAACTCCGGTGACGCGCTCTTGCACGTCGAGGCGCTGATCCTGGCGTTGTCCCCGTGCGGGCAGGCGTTGTCGCTGGATCGCCGGCGCAGCACAGGTACGTTCTGGTCTGCGCAGAACCGAGCGCCCTGGGCGATGCGCCTTCTGCAGATACAACTTTCACTGATCTATCTGTCGACCGTCCGCGCGAAGATGAGTGGCCACGCATGGCCCGAAGGCACGGCCGTGTCTTACGCCTTGCGACTCCAAGACATGCTCATTGTGCCCACCCCGCACTGGATTACGACGAACGCCCTCCTGATGAACGTCGCGACCTGGGGCACGCTGGCGCTCGAGCTGTCGTTAGGGATCTTGGTGTGGAACAAGCGGCTGCGACCGTGGGTCCTGGCCGGCGGTCTGGTGATGCACTCGATGATCATGATCACCATCGCAGTAGGATTCTTCGCCCCCGCGATGTTCGTGCTTTACCTCGCGTTCGTACCACCCGAGGTCGTGCAGCGACTGCCCGACACCATCAAACGCGTTGGCGTGAAATCGCTTTCGCGTTTTCGAAGCAACAGCCCCACCACCAGCGATCGACACGACATGCGCAGACATCAGCAAGTCGACAACAACTCATCACCCCGATCGCACGCACTCTCACCGGCGGAGCGGATCGAAGCTGCGGAGTCGTACGGCGATCTAACGGTCTGCACACGGCCGATTACCAACGGGGTCGACCGTACCGGCGGCACGCGGCTTATCGAGCAACAGCCACCGTGATCGCCGAAGTCGACAGGCACCTGCCGGTTGGCCCGCCAAACCCTGCCCCGAACGTGCGTCACCCCGTCATCATGTCAAGTGTTCGAGTGCGTACATGCTGGCACCGATGCGATTCGACACACGGATCTTGGCGTAGCTGCGCTCGACGTGGTTGCGCGCGGTCTTCTCGCTGATCACCAGCTTGGCGGCGATCTCCTTGTTGCTCGCCCCCTGCGCGACCAGGCGCAGCACCTCCACCTCGCGCCCGGTCAGTCCGTCGGGGCGTGGCTTGGATTTGTGCGACACCTGACCCGCCGCGTGCAGCACCGCATCCACAGCGACCTCGTCGAGCTCGCCGTCGCCGACCCGCGCACGCAGCCGCCGCGCCGCGCTCGCCGGCGTCAACGCCTCGCGATACGGCCGTGGCTCGAGTGCCGACTGGTAGGAGACCGCGGCCGCCACCAGCCGGTCAGGCATCGTCAGCTGCCGCGCCGACAGCCCGCGGGGATACCCCGAGCCGTTCAGGCATTCGTGATGATTGGCCGCCACCGATGCCACCTCCCGTAGGCCAGGCACCCGATGAAGAATCCGCTCGGTCAGATACGGGTGCAGCCGCATCCGCTCGAACTCCGCCATCGTCAAATCGTTTGGCTTGGACCAGATCTGGTTGGACACCCCGATCCGGCCGATGTCGTGGATGTGAGCGGCCCTGCGGGTCAACGCGATCTCATCGGCGTCGAGCCCGACCG
>JAVEES010000010.1 GCA_030840285.1 Pseudonocardiales bacterium | reverse complement strand
CCACCTCGCCGACGTCGAACTCCGACGACTCGGCCGCGCCGCACGAAAGGGAGCCCCGGACACCTTCGACGCAGGGGGTTACACCGCCCTGCTGCAGCGCCTTCGCCTGGCCGACGAGGACGTGTGGGCACCCGCGTTCGACCGCGACATCGAACAACCCGTCGCCGGCAGCATCCCCGTCCTACGATCGACGCGGGTCATCATCACCGAGGGAAACTACCTCCTGCTCGACGAGCCAGTGTGGAACCAGGCCCGGGCGCTGCTCAACGAAGTCTGGTACTGCGACCTCGACGAAGACCAGCGAATGCAACGACTCGTCGCACGCCACGAGCGTTTCGGCAAGTCACCCGAGCAGGCGCGAGCCTGGGCAGCCGGGCCTGACCAAGCCAACGCCGAGCGAATCCAGTCCAGCCGAACAAGAGCGGACCTCATTCTCACCGGCGACGTTCCCGAGCCGCTTTGAAGTGCCAGCGGGTCAGCTCACGATGGACCAGTGCTCGGGCACCTGTTGATCGATGACGGCATCCCAGTCCCAGTCGATGCCGATCCCGGGAGCCTCAGATGGGTAGGCGTAACCGTCGCGGACGTCCAGGCCTGAGCGGGTAATGCCTTCTAGCTGCGGGATGTATTCGACCCACTGGCCGTTGGGGATGCCGCAGGCGAGCGAGGCGTGCAGCTCCATCAGGAAGTGCGGCGAGACGGGAACGTTGTAGGCCTCCGCGAGGTGGGCGACCTTGAGCCACGGAGTGATGCCGCCGATGCGAGCCACGTCGACCTGCACGACCGAGCAGGCGTCGGCATGAAGGTAGTCCTTGAACTGGCTGAGGCTGTAAAGGGATTCGCCGATGGCGATCGGGATCGGCGAGGTCGCCACCAGGCGGGCGTGCGCTGATACGTCGTCAGCGGCCAGCGGCTCCTCGATCCAGGCCAGGTCCAGATCGGCGAGAAGATGCGCCCGTCGCTGGGCATCGTCCAGCCTCAAGCCCTGGTTGGCGTCCACCATCAGCTCGAATGCTCCGCCGACCGCCTCACGAACGGCGGTCAGCCGCTCGACGTCTTCGGTCTTGCGCGGTTTACCGATCTTGATCTTGGCGCCCTTGAAGCCTCGGTCGCGCATCCGCACCGCGTCCTCGACCAGCTGATCGGCGTCGAGGTTCAGCCAACCCCCTTCGGTGGTGTAGACCGGCAACCGGTCGTGCGCGCCGCCGATCGCCTTGTGCAGTGGCAAGCCCGCGCGCCGGCAGCGCAGGTCCCAGGCAGCGATGTCGATCGCGGCCAGGGCGAGCGAGCTGACCGGGCCCACCGCAAGGGCGTGGATGCCATACAGCAACGAACGCCAATTGCGTTCGATGTCCTCGGCTTCCAGGCCGATCAAAGCGGGCAGCAGCTGCTCCCGAAGCAGCGCAACGATGGCCGAGCCGCCCGCTCCGATCGTGTAGGTGTAGCCGGTTCCGGTCGCACCGTCGGCATCGGTCAAGGTCAGGATGGGCGTCTCCTGGCTGACGAAGGACTGTATTGCGTCGGTGCGCTGGGTCAGCGGCTTGAGGTCGACCAACCGCAGTTCGGCCTTCACGATACGAGCCATTGGTGCCTACTTTCAGGGTATTGCTGACGGGCCAGGCGAATGCCGGGGCCGGACGGGTGATCGGCTGCACGCAGCCACGGTGCCAGCGGGTTGACCGTTCGGGTTGGAAGCTCAGGGCCGCGGCACCGTGGTCAGCTGGAGGCAGGACGGGTATGTGGCCGAGTGCCAGATCTGCTGGCTGGCTGTCACCACGGCATCGGCCGGAACCGAGTTGATCGGCTCGGCGACGTTCGGATGCGCGTCGAAGCGGGGGAAGTTCGAGCTGGAGATCTCCACCCGCAACGCGTGGCCGGCCGCCAGGACAAGGCTGGTGGCGCCAAGCTCGATCGAGAACTCCGTTACCGTGCCGGGCGGAACGAACTCGGGTTGCTCGCCGCCGGTGCGGTAACGCGCTCGGATGATGCCGTCACAGACGTTGAGCGCCCGGCCGTCCGGGTGGACGTCGACGAGCTTGGCGGTCCAATCGGTATCGGCTGCGTCGGTGGCCGCGTGCAGGATCATGCCGACCGGGCCGCAGAGTTCGAGCGGTTCGTCGAGCACCGCACTGGTGAAGCTGAGTACGTCCGCGCGCTGCTCGACTGCCCGCTGGTCGCGCTGGCCGGCGTTGAAACCGACGTAGAAGCCGGGCAGCAAGGTTGCCCCGCCGACGGTCGGCACCGGATCGTCCGGGTCGTAGTGGAAGCCAGAGAATCCCTCGTGAGCACCGGGTGTTTTGCTGTCGAGGCGGCCCGCACCGGCGGGGCCCGGATGCAGGTACCACTGCTCGGTCCGGGCACGCGCGGGCGGGAAGGCGTCCTCGTTGCGCCAGGCGTTGTCGCCCATCACGAAGATGGACACCGCTGGTTCGGGCTGCACGGCCGGCGTCTCGGACAGGTGCGTCGCGAACCAGTCGAGCTGGATCCGGGTCAGGTCCAGCGCGGCCACCGCGGCCGAACCGCCGTAGTCGACCTCGCCCAGCGCGTCGTAGTAGGCAGCGTGCGCCCACGGGCCGATGATCAGGCGCTGCTGCGCGCCGGTGGCCGACATGCCCGCGACGTTGGACAGGGTGCCCGGCAGGAAAAGGTCGAACCAGCCACCGATATGCAGAGCGGGCAGGTCGAGGGCGGGGTGGTGTTCGGCGATGCTGACGGCTCGCCAGAACTCGTCCCGCCCGGGATGGGCCAACCAGTCCTGCCAAGCGGGCAACAGCGTGCGAAAGGCCGCGATCTCGGTCAGCGGCCGGGTACGGAATGCCTGCGCAGGGTCGGCCAGCAACTGCTGAAGCTCCTCAGCCTCAGCGTCCAGCGACTCGCCGGCCTGCTGGCGCCGGACGAGCTCGGCCGCGGCCAGCCCCAGCGTCCAGTACAGCGCGAATCCCAACTGCAGCGCGCCACCGCGGTAGATCCAGTTGTCGTGGTAATCCGAGGCGGTGACCTGAGGCGCCAGTGCCTTGAGGGCCGGCGGCCGGGCCGTCGCAGCCAGCAGCTGGGTGGCACCGTAGTACGACGCCCCGTACATGCCGATTCGGCCGTTGCTGTAAGGCTGTTCGGCCAGCCACTGCACGGTGTCATACCCGTCGGCGGCCTCGGTGCGAAACGGATCGAAGCGGCCCTGCGAGCCGAAGCGCCCACGGGTGTCCGAGATCGCCACCACGAAGCCCTCGGCCACCGCGCGCAGCGGCTCGATGCCGGCGTTGACGATCACCGCGAACGAGTCGGCCCTGTTGTACGGAGTGCGCTGCAGCAGCACCGGGTGACGGTCATCGTCAGCGGGGCGCCAGATGTCGGCCTGCATCGTCACCCCGTCACCCATCGGGATCAGCACGTCGCGTTCGACGATGACCCGGCTCATGATCCGCTGACCGCCGGGTGGAGGGTTTCGGCACTGTCCGCCGTGCCGGCCTCGGCCGGTGTCGCTGCGCCGACGTCGGACCGGTCGGAGTGCTGGCGCCTGGCGGGCGACTTGGCGGCGATCGTGTAGACCGCGGACGCCGCGACCAGCACCGCACCTTGCACCACGTACTGGTAGTTGGACCCGAGGTTCAGCACGTTGAACCCGTTGGACAGGGTGAACAGCACGACCGTGCCGAGCACCGACTTGGCCACGTGACCGGCGCCGCCGAACAGCGAGGTCCCACCGAGGATGGCCGCGGCGATGACGGTGAGTTCCGTTCCGGTCAGGCCGTTGGGGTCGACGGAGTTGAACCGGCCCGCGTAGAGAAGGCCGACGCCGGCCGAGGCGAGACCGGTCAGTACGAACGGCATCATCTTGTAGCGGTCGACGTTGATGCCCGACAGCCGCGCCGCCTCGGCGTTGCTGCCGACTGCGTAGAGGTTGCGTCCGGGCACCAGGTAGCGCAAGACCGCCGCTACCCCGGCAGTTACCCAGATCATCAGCCACACCGGCAGCGGCTGGGTGAGCAGCGCCGGAGCGGTAACGGCGATCACCACGAGCAGCACCGCGATACCGACCAGCACGAGGAAGAATCCGTCCAGCGGCGGGGTGTTCTGCTCCCTCAGGCTGCGAAGCCGGAGCCCGGCAAGCACCAGCAGCAGCACGCCACACAGCACGGCCACCACCGGTGGAATCCGGTAAGCGGTGCTGTCGAGTGCGACCAGCGACCGGGACTGCGCGGTGACGCTCTGGCCGCCCAGGGCGATCAGCACGATGCCGCGCACCGCGGTCATGCTGCCCAGGGTGACGATGAAGGCATTCACGCCGATCTTCTGCACCAGCACCGCGTTGATAGCGCCGACCGCGACCCCGACAGCCAGCGCGAGCACGATAGCCGGTGCGGTACCTATGGAATCGATGGTCTTCAGTGCCAGCGCCGCTGCCAGCGCCGCGACCGATGCGACGGAAAGGTCGAAGTTTCCTGATATCAGGACGACCGTCATGAACACGGCGAGGATGGCGTCCGGCGCCGATTGGCTCAGGATGTTGGACACGTTCACGCTGGACAAGTAGGCCGGCTGGTGCTTGGCGGCGGTGGCGATGACCAGCACCGTGACGAGCAGGACCAGCGCGTAGACCACGCCGGCGCGCTGCGGACGCAAACCCGACAGGGCCGGACGGACCCGCGCCAGGACGCTGGGTCCGTCAGCGGCCGGAGTCGGCTCGAGCTTCGAGGTCGCGGTGCTCATGACAGGCCACCCGCGGCGGCCGTCAGTTCCGCCACCGAGACCTCATCACTGCGATAGCCACCGGTAACGGCACCACGATTCAGCACGACGACCCGGTCGGCCACGCTGAGCAGCTCCTCGAATTCCGAGAGCACCACGACAATCCCCATCCCCCGGGCCGCGAGGGCCCGGATGAGCATGATCAGATC
>JAVEES010000461.1 GCA_030840285.1 Pseudonocardiales bacterium | reverse complement strand
AGGCGTGTCGACGCCTATTTTGCAGAAGTCTCGCGAAAAAGGGAGCATTCGCATGCCAGGTTGGCTCGCCGCTCCGATCAGCGGACCGGACGCGCAGCATGCCGCGCAACTCGAGCTGCGCAAGGCGGAGTACCACCGCGACGACCCGGGCCTGATCGACCGGGTCCTGCACTGGCTCGCCAGCCGCCTGGATTTCGTGGTCAGCGGGACGGTGGGTGGCTCGGCCTCCCTGGTGGTGCTCGTGCTGCTGGTCGGCGCGGTGGCTCTCGCCCTGTTCCGGGCGTCCTCGCAGCGCTCCGTGACCCGCGCCAAAGGCCGCCCGACCGATCCGCTGCAGCCCGAACCGGACGTCGATCACGCCGGTGCCGCCGAGCGATTGGCTGCTGCCGGGGACTACGCCGAGGCACTGCGCGAATGGCTGCGTGCCGCCGTGGCCACCGTGGAAGGCCGCGGGGTGCTCGCACCACGGCCCGGTCGGACGGCCGCTGAGTTCGCCCGCGAGGCAGGCGCCGAGCTGACCGGCGCGGCACCGGCCCTGACCGCCGCGGTAACCGCCTTCGACCTGGTCTGGTTCGGTGGCCAGCAGGCCGAGCGCGAGCACGCGGAGCTCGGACGGGTCGCGGCAGAGCAGGTTCACACCGCGCCGATCGCTCGCGGTGCGCGGGCGGCGGCGTCCGGCTACGCGATGCCCAGATGACAGCCCCGCCGGAGCCCGGTTCGGTCACGGCCGAACGGGTTCTGCTCCCGCTCTGGCGGCGGAGCCGGCTGTGGGTGGCGCTCGCGGGCCTGATCCTGCTGGGCGGGTTGATCCTCGCCCTGACCCGTCCGTCCCCTGGCCTGCCGCTGGACCCGGACTTGCCGAGCAAGGGTGGCGGCAAGGCACTGGCCGTCCTGCTGCAACAGCACGGGACCACGGTTCAACGGGTGACGGCGTTGTCGGCCATCACAGCTGGATCGACGGTGCTTGTCTCCTCGCCGGATTCCTACGACACCACTCAGCTCGTCGCCTTGATCGTCGCGGGCCATCACGTTGTGCTGCCCAGGCCGTCGGAGCAGTTGGTCTCTGGCATCGATCAGCGCTTGTCCATCGCGGACGTCGATGCCGCGGCGACCACCCTGGCACCGGACTGCTCCGACCCTGGCGCGGTCGCGGCCGGGACGGTCGAATTTCCGGCCGGGGCGGCACGCTACGGGGGAGCCTCGGGATGCTTCGGCGGCCGCGTGCTTTTCGCAGGCAGGCTCACTGTGCTCGGCTCGGCTGCCTTGCTGCGCAACGATCACCTCGCCGCAACCGGAGTCGCCGCGCTGGCGATGAACGCACTCTCCACCGATTCCAGCGGCCGGACCGCTGGAAGTCTCAGCTGGCTGATGCCGGGCCAGGATGCCGGTGGCTCGGGATCGCCCTCGATCTGGTCACTCTTCCCCGACTGGACCGGACGGGGCGCCGCCTGGCTGTTGTTGACCGGAGTGCTACTCGCAGTGTGGCGGGGACGGCGGCTGGGACCACCGGTGACCGAGCCACTTCCGGTCATCGTGCGAGCGGCCGAGATCGTCGAGGGTCACGGCCGGTTGTACGCGCGCGCCGGTGCCACAGAGCGTGCCGGCGAGCTGCTTCGGGCAGCTAGCATCCACCGGCTGCGCACGATCCTGGGGCTAGCCGCGGCCGCCAGCCCCGCGGCGGTGGTGGCCGAGGCCGCGGGTGTGCTGGATCGAGCTACCGCCCGTCCGGGTAACGGCTGGCCGACGGAAGTCGGCAGGCTGCTCGTCGGCCCGTACCCGGTGGACGACGCGGGGCTGGTCGGGTTCGCGGCCGAGCTCGACCGGGTGGAGACCGAGCTGACGACAGCGCTGCGAAAGGATGGCATTCGTGACTGAACCGAGCGAGCGGACGGCCGAACACTCCCTGGCGGACCCACGCGCGGCCCTGCATCGGGTGCGCGGCGAGGTGGCCAAGGCGGTGGTCGGCCAGGACGCCGCGGTGACCGGGGTGCTGATCGGCCTGCTGTGTCACGGCCATGTGCTGATCGAGGGAGTACCCGGCGTGGCCAAGACCTTGCTCGTGCGCGCGCTCGCTGCCGCCGTGTCCCTGGATACCAAGCGCGTCCAGTTCACCGCCGATCTGATGCCCGGCGACATCACCGGGTCGCTGGTCTATGACGCCTCGAGCGCCGCATTCCAGTTCCGCGAAGGTCCGGTGTTCACCAACCTGCTGCTCGGCGACGAGATCAACCGAACGCCGCCGAAGACCCAGTCCGCGTTGCTCGAGGCGATGGAGGAACGCCAGGTCTCGGTGGACGGCTCACCGCGCCCGTTGCCCTCACCGTTCTGTGTGATCGCCACCCAGAACCCCGTGGACTACGAAGGCACCTACCCGCTTCCGGAGGCTCAGCTGGATCGATTCCTGCTGAAGGTGACGATGCCGCTGCCCGATCGTGACACCGAGCTTCGGATACTCGGCGCGCACGCCAGCGGCTTCGATCCGCGTGACCTCGCCGCCGCTGGGATCCGGCCGGTCGCCGGAGCGGCCGATCTTGCCGCGGCCTCCCGTGCCGTTCGCGGCATCCGGGTGGCTCCCGAGGTGCTGGGTTACATCGTCGAACTGGCCCGTGCGACCAGGCACGCGCCTTCAGTCGCGCTCGGCGTATCGCCACGGGGCGCGACCGCGTTGCTGGCGACCGCACGGGCCTGGGCGTGGCTGTCCGGACGGGACTTCGTGACGCCGGACGACGTGCAGGCGCTGGCTCGATCCACCTTCCGCCACCGGATCGGGCTTCGCCCGGAGGCCGAGATCGAGGGCAGCACGGTCGACGGCGTCCTGGATTCGGTACTGGCCTCCGTCCCCGCACCGCGCTGATGCTTCGCCGCTGCGCGCTGATGCTTCGCGGCTGCGCGCCGGTGAGGACGCCGACGTGGTGGTGAGCGGACGGTTCGTGGCCCTGATGGCGCTCGGCGTCGCCTGGGCGCCGGTCGGCTGGGCGGCGATGCTCGGATGGGGCTCGCTGGTCGCGCTGGTGGCGGCCCTGGACCTGGCGCTAGCCGCCCCGATCACCGGTCTGCGCTTCAGCCGGACACCCAGCGACCCCGTACGCCTCGGTGTCGGCGGCCAATCCACCGTGCGCGTGTTGAATGCCGGATCGCGACGCTGGCGTGGCGTGGTGCGCGATGCCTGGGTGCCATCGGCCGGCTCGTCGCCGCGACACCAGGCCTGCGTTCTGGGTAGCGGTGAGCAACGCCTGCTGATCACCGAGCTGAGGCCGACCCGGCGTGGCGAGCGTCCGGCCGCGCAGCTGACGGTCCGCTCGTTCGGACCCGCTGGGCTTGCTGGCCGGCAGCGCCGACTGAGCCTGCCCGGCAGCATCAGGGTGCTGCCCGCCTTCAACTCACGCAAGTTCCTGCCGGAGAAGCTGGCCCGGCTGCGCCAGCTCGACGGAGCCGTGCTGATCCGGCAGCGAGGGCGCGGCTCGGAGTTCGATTCCCTTCGCGAATACGTCCCGGGCGACGACGTCCGCGCCATCGACTGGCGGGCATCAGCGCGCTCGTCGGAGGTGATGGTGCGCACCTGGCGTCCGGAACGCGATCGGCACCTCGTGCTGGCCATCGACACCGGCCGTACGTCCGCCGCTCGGATCGGCGACGAGCCACGCCTGGATGCGGCGCTGGATGCCGCCCTGCTGCTGGCCGCGGTAGCCGGACGGGCCGGTGACCGGGTTGCCCTGGTGGCGGCCGATACCACGGTGCGATCCCGGTTGGGCCTCACCAGCGGAGCTGAGATCCTGCCTCGGCTGGTCACGGCGCTGGCGCCGCTGGAGCCCGCGCTGGTCGAGACCGACCCGCAGCTGCTCAGCTCGCAGGTGCTGAGGTTGACGTCCAAGCGATCGCTGGTGGTGCTGTTCAGCGCACTGGATGCCGCATCCTCGGAGGGCGGCCTGCTTCCCGCGGTCACCCAGCTCGCCGGACGGCACCAGGTCGTCGTCGCATCGGTCGCCGATCCGCGGCTCGCCGAGCTGAGCTGCGGACGAGCGGACTCCGTGGCTGTGTATACCGCGGCGGCAGCCGAGGCAGACGCCGCCCAACGCCGCGCGCTCAGCGAACGTCTCGCTCTGCTCGGGGCTCGGGTCATCGACGCACCACCGGCGACCTTCGCCTCCGTCGTGACCGACGCCTACCTGGACCTCAAAGCCGCCGGACGGTTGTGAGACGCCGGACGGCTGTAAGGCGGCCGGACGCTTGTGAAGCTGCCGGATCGTCTGTAAGGCGATCCTGCGCTCAGGCCACCGGCGCTTCGTCCTCGCGTTCACCGAAGCGCAGGTCCCCGGTAGCACCCGCCGCGACCCCACGGCGGCCGAACACCACGATGTAGCTGAGGAAGCCGCACTCGGCAATGGCTCCCAGCCCGATCCGCGCCCAGGTCGGTAGGCCGGACGGTGTGATGAACGCTTCGAGCACCCCAGCGACCACTAGCGCCGCGGCAACGCCGAGGGCCACCACCGCGGTGATCCGGCCCGCCTGGGCCAGCGCCCGCGAGCGCGGCAACGGTCCAGGGTCGATCCAGGCCCATCCGGTGCGCAGGCCGACCCCGCCGGCGATGAAGACACAGGTCAGCTCCAGCATTCCGTGCGGGAGGATGAGGCCGAAAAAGAGGCCGGCCTTGCCCGCCGCCAGCATCGCCCCGCCGGTGACGCCTATGTTCACCACGTTGGTGAACATGAGGTAGATCGGCCCGATGACGCTGACGCCGAGAAAGAGGCAGAACGCGGTAACCAGGGCGTTGTTCGTCCATACCTGGGCAGCGAATGAACGCGCCGGGTGGGCGCTGTAATAGTCGGCGAAGTCGTGATCGACGAGCTGGCGGATCCGGTTGTCAGACAGCACCGTCGCCAGCCGCTCGGGATGCGCGCGCAGGTAGAGCATCATCGCCGCGGCCACCACGATGCTGACCACCGCCACGCTCACCCACCACCGCCAGGCCCGGTAGACC
>JAVEES010000460.1 GCA_030840285.1 Pseudonocardiales bacterium | reverse complement strand
GGCCCCGGCTCGGTTACCGAGCCGGGGCCGCCGCACATCAAAGGCCGAGCAGGCAGCGCCAGACGCCGCGCCGATGGATGCCAGCTCCGTTCGTTAGGCTGAATGGATGCAGGCGATCAACCACATCGAGTTCTGGTTGCTCACTGCGCTGGGCTGGGCGGTTGCGATCTACATGATCTGGGCATTCGTCGACTGCGCCACCCGCAAGGCTCCCGCGTTTCCTGCCGCCGGCAAGCTGACAAAGCCTGCGTGGCTGGTGTTGACGGGCATCCCCGCCCTGATCGCCACCTTGTTCGCGCTGTCGGGCTACGGCTCGGTTCTGAACCTGCTCATCTACATCGGGCTCATCGTTACGTCGGTCTACATGGCCGATGTGCGCCCGGCCGTGCGCGAGATCAGCGGCCCGTCCCGCTGGTAATGGCCTTCGAGGCGTCAAGCAGCTACCGAGGTAAGCCGGCGGCTCCAGTTGGCTGAGGTTCGGCTCTCGGGATGCGCACGCAGCCAATCCCGTGCGACGACGGACAGTTCGTGGTCGCGTCCGCGCAGCATGAACGAGATCATGTCGAAGTCTCCGCGCAGTGACCACAGCGGGTGTCCGAAGGACGCAGGGTTGTTCTTCTCGACGAACCAGTGCGCGGGCCACGCGGTGCCGTAACCGAGCAATGGCAGCGCGACGACGAGTCGGCGGCGACCAGTGAGAAGTCCGGCGAGCGCGACGACAACGCCGGTGACCGTGCCGGCGAAATGGAGTTTGCGAGTCAGCGGCTTGGAATGCATGGCCACGTAGTAAGGAAAGAATTCACGGTAGCTGGAGAAGGTCAGCCGATCACTCATGATCAGATTATGCGTGACCGGACGGGACGGCGACAGGTCTCCCGGCCCGGCTCGCTGCTCACCAGACTCCAGTCGCACCAGACTCAGTCAACGACTCTTGCCATCACCAGAGCAGCACTAGCGCGATCAGCGGGAAGGTGCCCTGAATCGCGGCCGGTCGTGCCATCCTGCGATCAGTGGCGAGCAGCACCACCGCCGCGCCGAGCATGCTGGCGGTGGCGAGTGCGATAAGGGCCCGTCCCTCGCCGTGCCGGCCGCCGGCGAAGATCACCACACCGACCAGCGCGCCGATGCCGAGGAACAGGTTGTAGAAGCCTTGATTGAACGCCCATGGTCGGATGACCGCGGCCTCGTCCGCCGAGCGAACCCGAAAACGGCGGTAGGTCTCGGGTCGGCTGAACGCGATGCTTTCGAGGTAGAAGAAGCCTGCGTGCAGCAGACCCGCAACACTCGCTGCGATCAAGGCGACAGTATTCATAGCCAGATTCAACACTGCGCGGAAATTTCGGGCGCTCGCAGCAGGTTTGGATAGTTAGTCGAGGAAACTTATTTTGCGAGGCGATCCGTGCCTGAAATGACCGCTCGTCGACGTTTGCTGATCCTCACGATCTGCTGCATGAGCCTGCTCATCGTGGGCATGGACAACACCATCGTCAACGTCGCACTGCCCTCGATCAGGCGGGAGCTGGGCGCGTCGGTGTCCGGCCTGCAGTGGACGATCGACGCCTACACCGTGGTCCTGGCGAGCTTGCTCATCCTGTCCGGCTCCACCGCGGATCGCCTGGGCAGGCGTCGCACCTTTCAAACCGGGCTCGTGCTGTTCACGCTCGGGTCGTTGCTCTGCAGCATCGCGCCAGGGCTGGGCTGGCTGGTGGCGTTTCGCATGGTGCAGGCAGTAGGCGGCTCGATGCTCAACCCGGTCGCGATGTCGATCATCACCAACGTCTTTACCGACCCGCGGGAACGGGCCCGGGCCATCGGGGTGTGGGCGGGCGTGATCGGCATCAGCATGGGAATCGGGCCGGTCGCCGGCGGGCTGCTGACCGAGACCGTCGGCTGGCGGGCGATCTTCTGGATCAACGTCCCCATCGGTATCGCCGCCGCGGTCTTGGCGGCCTTGTTCGTCCCGGAATCGCGCGCGCCGCGTGCCCGGCGGCTCGACCCAGTAGGCCAGTTGCTCGTGATCACCGCCCTGCTCGGCCTGACGTACGCCATCATCGAGGCGCCTCGGCGGGGATGGTCTGCTCCGCCGATCTGGGCGCTGGCGCTGGTTGCGGTAGCGGCGATCCTCGCGCTGATCCGCTACGAGTCCCGCCGGACGGACCCGCTGATCGATCTACGGTTCTTTCGCAGCATTCCGTTCTCGGGCGCAACGCTCATCGCGATCAGCGCCTTCGGTGCGTTCGCCGGTTTCCTGTTCCTCAACACCCTGTACCTGCAGGACGTTCGTGGCCTGTCCGCGCTTAGGGCGGGACTTCTGACGCTGCCCATGGCCGTGATGACCTCGCTGTTCGCGCCATTGTCCGGACGACTGGTCGGTTCCCGGGGCAACCGCCTGCCGCTGTTGGTTGCCGGTGTCACGATGACCGCGGGTGCGCTCGGCCTGACCGGCCTCACAGCGACTACCAGTTATGCCTGGCTGATCGGCGCCTATGTCGTGTTCGCAATCGGCTTCGGGATGGTCAACGCGCCGATCACGGCCACCGCGGTCTCCGGGATGCCCCGTTCTCAGGCTGGGGTTGCTGCCGCGGTTGCCTCTACCAGCCGTCAGGTCGGCGCGTCCCTCGGCGTCGCGATCGTCGGCTCCGCGGTGAGTGCAGGCGCAGCAGCCTCGACTAGCACGCGCTTCGTCGCCGCCAGCCACGCCGGGTGGTGGGTGATCGCGTTGCTAGGCCTTGCGGTGCTGGTCGTTGGTGCCTTCACCACCACCGGACGGGCGCAGCGCAGCCTGGACAGGACCGCGGCGCTCTTCCAGGACGAGGCCAGCTCTGACGAGCGGTCGGGCACCGGGATCAGAAGAGTGCCAGCTGCTCGTCCCTAGCAGCGGGCTTGGCCGGGAGTTTCCCGTACCTCGTGCCACTCCAGTACGGCCGGTTCGGCGGCCAGTCCGAGGCCCGGACGGGGTCGGCGAAGACGGGTTCCGGACCGTCCTGCTCGTGGTGGGCGAGCACCCGAAGCGCGGTCGGCAGGGTAGCGGGCAGCTGCTGGCCGGCAAATACCGACCGAACGATCTCGACCGGCAGCGGAAGAACGCCCGGCCCGCCGCTCAGGGTCAGCTCGAGGTCCAGGTCGGCATGAAAAGCCATCACCTCGCAGTTGTGCTGCCAGTTCCGCAGGGCGCCGGCCGCAGCGAGGGTTCCCGCGGCACGGTCGCCGATCGCTGCCCGGACCGCGTGGCCGCCCTCAGCCAGATCATCGAATGCCGCACGGGCCGAGCCCAGCGCGGCGAGCAGCTTCGCCGCGGTCTTGGGACCGATGCCCCGCACGCCCGGCAGGTTGTCGGAAGGATCGCCCCGCAGCGCCGCGAAGTCCCGGTACTGCCTCGGGTGGATTCCCAGCATGGTGGTCAGCCGCTCAGGCGTCAGAACGGGCGAGGCATCCACCCCGCCGTTGATGATGCGAAGAACGCTGGTGTTGTCATCGATGATCGCGAAGGAATCCCGGTCCGAAGTCATGATGACCGTCCGCGCGTCGTTGGCGGCTGCGAAGCTCGCGGCCGAGGCGAGGACGTCGTCAGCCTCCAATCCGTCGGGCACGACCACATGGACCCCGAGCTCGGTCAGGACGATAATGGCGAGCTCGAGCTGCTGTACCAGACTGGCCAGCTTGTCGGTCCGGTTTGCCTTGTACTGTGGCCATTTCTGGCGCCGCACACTGGTCGAAGCATCGTCGAAACCCACGACGACGGCAACCGGTCCGATCCGCTCGACGGCGGCGACCAGCTGCGTCAGCAGACCCCGGACCGCCCAGATCGGCTCGCCGTCGCCGGACCGCATGCCGGTGGCAGCCAAGGCATGGAAGCTGCGATGCACCAGGGAGTTGCCGTCCACAGCGAGCAGTACCGGACGAGTCACGAGCCCGATGCTAACCCGCCGGTACGACGGCACGATTTTCTGCCGCTGCGAACCTCGGACAGCTGGCCCTTGCTACCGCTGCTTCCCACCACCAAACAGGGGGTTAGCAGCGGACCACATTTGCGGTTATTCTGCCTTCGACTGATGGCGGCGGCTAACGGGGGCCACTATGCGTTCATCTGCTCTGCGGGTACGTCGTTGTGCCGCGCCGTCCATGGCTGTCCTGCTGGTCGTTGCGTTCGCGGCCTGGACGTTACCGGCGCGCGCCCGAGCAGACACCGCCCCGCCGACTGGCACGCCGGCGACCGTGAGCGACGATTCGTTGCCCACGGTCCAGATCAACGGCGTCGTGTGGTCCCAGGTCGTCGTGGGAAATACCGTCTACGCGACCGGCAGTTTCACCTCGGCGCGCCCGGCCGGTTCACGGCTGGGCACGAACGAGACCCCCCGCGGCAACTTGCTCGCATATGACCTCACCACGGGCAACCTGATCACCTCGTTCAACCACAGTCTGAACGCGCAGGGCCGCGCGATCATCGCCTCGCCGGATGGTTCCAAGGTGTACGTCGGCGGAGAGTTCACCAAGGTGGACGGCCTGGTGCACAACCGGATCGCCGCGTTCAGCACCGCAACGGGTGCCTTGCTCGGCGGCTTCACCGGCTCGGTGGATGCCACCATCTACGCGATGACCGCTACCGACTCGGTCGTGTACGCCGGCGGCGCGCTGTCGAGCGCCGGCGCCAACAAGCCACGTTCGAAGCTAGCTGCATTCGACGCGACCACGGGGGCGCTGACCTCGTGGAATCCCGGCGCTAACGCCTCGGTGACGGCTCTGACGATGTCACCCGACAAGAGCAGGGTCGTCGCCGGCGGGCACTTCACCACGTTGGGTGGGCAGTCGCGCTACGGCCTCGGCGCGGTGGACACCAACACCGGCGCGGCAACCACCTGGACCAGTACCCCGGTGGTCATGAACGCCGGCCCGGACTCCGCGATCACATCGTTGTCAGCCGACAACGTCAACGTCTACGGCACCGGTTACGTCTTCGGTGACGGCGGCAACACCGAGGGCCGGTTCGCTATCAATCCCAACAACGGCAACCTGGTCTGGATCAACGACTGTCACGGTGACACTTACAGCGCAATCCCGATCGGGCAGGTGCTCTACTCGGTGAGCCACGCGCACTACTGCGGCAACATGGGCGCGTTTCCCGAAGACACCCTCCAGGTCGGCCATCATGCGCTGGCCGAGACGACGTACCCGACCTGCACACTCAAGCCGAGCGGGCCGGGTACCTACTTCAACTTCGGCGGCGAGCCGTGCAGCACCCAGTTGGACTGGTACCCCGACGTGACGCCCGGCACGTTCACCGGCCAGAGCCAGGCGGCGTGGTCGGTGGCAGGCAACTCCGATTACGTCGTGCTTGGCGGGGAATTCCCGCGGGTCAACGGGGTGCCCCAGCAGGGGCTGGCCCGCTTTGCGATCGCAGGGATCGCCCCGAACAAGATGGGTCCGGTAGCGACCGCGGGGATGACGCCGACCGCGACCGGATCGGGTAACAACGTCAGCCTGGCCTGGGACTCGACCTGGGATCCGGACAACGGTCTGCTGACCTATCGGATCTACCGCGACGGCGGTTCGAACCCTATCGGCAGCACCTCCGCTGACACCCGGTTCTGGACGACGACCAAGTTTCCCCAGTCATTCACGGACGTAAACCCGCCGGACGGTACTCACACCTACAAGGTGGTGGCCACCGACTTCTTCGGGAATACGGTGACCAGCGCAGCCTCGAATGCCGTGACGACGACGAGCGGAAACGCGGCACCGATCGCGTCCTGGACCGCGAGCTGCGCCCAGCTGGTGTGCACGTTCAACGCGACCGGGTCACGGGATCCGGACGGCTCGATCGCCAGCTACGCGTGGAGCTTCGGGGACGGTGCCAGCGGGACCGGGAGCGTGCCCCAACACCGCTACCCGACGAGCGGGACGTACACGGCGACGCTGACGGTGACCGACAACCGTGGTGCGAAGTCGCAGCAGCTCAGGACGGTGTCGCCGTCGGCAAGCTGCAATCTCTCCGCGCCGGTGCCCGCTACGGTCTCGGTCGGAGCGCCTACCGTGACGGTCCCAACCACGTTGCAGGCCGACTGCCCGTATACCTTTGCCGTCACCGTGAAAGTGACCGGTCCCAGTGGCGTTATCGAGCAGCTGCAGTTCAGCAATGCCAGCCAGAGCGGCGCGATCGGCTTCACCACGTCCTCGGATGCGGCGGGGCCCTACACGCTCGCGCTGGTCTCCGGGACGGCCCAGGACTCGCGCTCGGTCGCGGTGCCGGTTCGCTGGAGCAACACCTCGGTCAGCTTCAAGTACCTGACCCAGGACTACATCGCGAGCTCGCGGGTCGGCACAGCGGTGTATGTCAACGGGCTCGTCCACCGGTACAGCAGTGCCGGTATGACGAGCCCGAGCGGAGTCACCGTGTACCTGCAGCGTCTCCTCAACGGCAGCTGGCAGACGATGCTGTCGCGGGTGACATCGGGCGGTCGGGTCACAGTCGGCTTCGTCCAGCCGAATGTCATGCAGTATCGGTGGGTCACCGTCGCGAGCGCTACTACCCTCGGCGCGAGCAGCGCAGCCACGACGAGGTAGCGCGGCAGTTGCCGTCGCGCTGGCCGTATCGATCCTTAAGCATGGGCGTTACTCGCCCTGATCCCTTCGCGTCCTCTGGACCGTGCTCGTCGGGAGTTCCGCGCCTGCCACGCCCGCTCCGCGGAGGGTTTCATCCGAAGCCATCGGCACATACCGTCCGAACCGCAATTCGTGAGGACGGCCATCGCTGTCGGTCAATCCCTCGATGACACCTTCGACAGCCAGGGTCGGTACCGCAAATCGCTGCGGCGTATCCGCGGGCAGCGCCAAGAGGCCAACCTGTACGCCCGTCAGCGCCACGCGGGCCCGGCGACGCACGCGGCTGGCGAGCAGCGGATCGGCAAGCAGGGCCGAGAATGCCCTTTCCACGTCGCCTACTTCGACACTGCGAGCGTCACCGATCGAGCGGTGGACGTGAAACATCCTCGCGAGTTGAGGCTGCTTATCCAGCGGTTCGTAGTGCAGCGCGGTCTTGGATCCCGGGCCGATGAAAGGCAGATTCTCATACGCATAGGAGAACCGAACAGTCGCCCGTCCGGGGCCACTGTCACGTTCGGCGCCCTCTTCGTCCAGCAACGCCCATTGGCCGAGAACAACGTCGGCGGCAGCCGTGTCCTCAGCAAGCCCGAGTCGGTCGAGCAGGCTGCGGGACTGTTCCATCAGGTCGCGGCCGGACTTCTCGCCGATTGCCCAGGCGGCGCCGTCAGCGGTATCCACCCGAGTCACGTCGGGCCAGTCGCGGCGCTCGTCGGAGAATGCGTTGATCACCTTCAGGCTGCGACCGCGGACCGCACCGCTCGCGGCAAAGAACTCCACCTGGCCGGCCTCGCTGCCGAGTGCGTAGCCCCACGGAAGGTCGACCTCCGTGAGATCGCTCAGTTGCAGATGCTCTGCCAGAGCGCGCACCGGCCGGGTTCGCTCGGGCGCACACTGCGCGACGGTCTGGATCACCGGCATGGCCCGTGGAATCTCGGGAAGCTCGGTACGGAACTCGATGTCTTTGAATGCCAGCGTCATGATCGTGCCTCTCAGCAGGTTCCGCGGGCGGTCCAGAAGGACCTTCCGCTGGTCGGGTCGGCAGGTTCGGCCTCACGCAGCCGTTCCTGGTAGGTGGGTGCGGCAGCACTCTCGGCTCGCAGGTAGGCCCACTGGACGTTGGAGCCCTCGACTATCTCGTTCGCTTCGGCCCATGCCTCGCGTACCGGCATGTCCCACATTCCCCAGAACGAGTAATAGCCCCACGCGGCAAAGATGGCGAACCAGGTGCCCCGGGCGTTCTGTCCTCCGCCTGAATAGGACGAATTGTGAAAGCCGAGCATGTAGTGCAGCCGCTCGAATGCCGGAATCCATCGCCCGACCGAATTCGTGGACGTGTGCTCCAGCAAGTCACAGGCATGGGTGGCAAAGATCTCCAGGTCGAACTTGCCGAAGTCGATCGAGTCAGCGGTGGTGACCGAGCCTCCCGAGACGAGGAACCCGTCCGACCAGCCATGCGTCGACATCTGCAACGCGTCGACCGAGTCGGTTCGCTGGACGGCGCCCGACGTGGTGACGAAGTCGCTCTTGAGAACCCCCGATTCGCCGTGGTCCTCAGTCCAATCGAACTGGCTCATCCCGCCGAGCAGCGAGGCAAATCCTTGAGCCTCCAACCGCCGTCCATCGATTCCATCCCTGATCCACCAGGAACCGAGATTTCGTGGCATAGCTTTCTCCTCACAGTTCGGATGCGTCCCCCGAACGCATCTACCCGTGGATGAGGGCCCGGCTCGTTGCCTGATACAGCGCGGACCGATACGGATCGTCGTTCGCAGGACGGCCCGGCCGTTGAAAGGTGGCCGGTCGCTCGCCAGACACGCGACGTCCGAAACGCACCACAAGAGCATTTCAGCGATACGCTGTAGATCACGCTGCGATGGAGCCGAAAGAGCCGGCGGTCCCGCGGTCGACGATCGCCTACTCGTGTTCGTCGGCCGACCACAAGACGGCGAGGTGTTCTCATGACCGACGGGCTCGCGTTGCTGGCCGCCTGGGTCGAGTTCCTGGTTCTGCTGAGCGTGCTCAGCTTCGTCGTCCTCCGTGGCGACCGAAGCAGCAGAGCCGACCGACGCAACAGAGCCGATCGAAGCAGCACAACCGACGGAAGTAGCAGAGGCGTCCGGGGTGACGTGTGAGCAGCCGATGGCGCCTCGCAACCGCAGCCGCCATGCTTGCCTGCTGCGTCTCGTGTGTGGCCCCGGCGGGCACGACATCGAAATACCTCGGCAAGGCGGGGCACACCGCGGAAGATGCGCTCTCGCAGTTGGAAACCGCGCGTTTGAGCGTGGAGAGCAGCCTTCGCGGAAGGATCCTGCACCCATACCTGGAAACGACGCTGTCCAGCGCTGAGGACAACTTCTCG
>JAVEES010000456.1 GCA_030840285.1 Pseudonocardiales bacterium | reverse complement strand
GGCCCCGTCGCCCAGCCGTACGCCGCAGTCCACGGTTGCGCCGTCCTCGCAGCCGCGGTACGCCCCGGTCCAACCGCCTTCGCTCGCGCAGCCGGTTCCCGGCTCGGTGCAGATCACCTCCGCACCTCTCACCCGGCAGACTCCGACCAACCCGCAGGGTCCGGTGACAGTCGCACCATCCGGCTCCGGTCCGTCCAGCAAGACACCGATGCCATCGACCACCCCGACGCCGAGCCCGACCCCGACGACCGGCGGTGCGCTGGCCCCCACGCTTAGCGTTGTGCCGCCACCTCCCACCGTCCCGATGAGCGTCGACCGCACTGTGACGGTCACGCTTCATCCATCACAGGTCAATACCACCAGCGTGGCGATGTTCGTAGTGCCGCCGAACTGGAAGCTCGACTCGGTGCTCGGTCCGGGTTCGGACCTCTGTTCAGTCGAGTCGGCAACGACGGCGCGGTGCGACATCACCACCGATACCACCCTGGCCGAGCACGTTTTCACCTTGTCCGCTACCGGTATCGACCCACAGCCCAGCGATGCATTGCTGGTGACCTACCAGGACGCGCTGGGCGGCTCGTCGCTCAGCTATCCGCTGGCATGAATCCAGGGGATATCAGCCCAGCCCGGCTCGGTCAGAGATAGAGGCCGGTGTTCGACTCCACGCGCTGGGCAGCGACCGCGTGGATGTCGCGCTCGCGCAGCAGCAGGTAGTCCTCGCCCGAGATTTCCACCTCGTGCCGGTCGTCGGGAGAGAAAAGCACCTTGTCACCGAGTTCGACCGCCCGGACGTGGTTGCCGACCGCGAGCACCTCCGCCCAGCTCAGACGCTTGGATACCTGGGCGGTCGCCGGGATCAGAATGCCTCCCGCGGAACGGCGTTCGCCTTCTTCCCGAGACAGCTTCACCAGCACCCGGTCGTGCAGCATCTTGATGGGCAGGCGGTCCGGAGTACTCACGCCGCAAGCCTAAACGCAGGCCGGCGGCACCCGAACCGTCGGCCACTTCGGGCCACGGCCCGCCGGCCGTCAGCGGCATGGTGTCGGCAACGACGTTTCACGACGCGTTCCAACGCTGAGCACGGGCTTTGAGCTGTCGCGGCAGTAGCCAGGTGGCTCGCGCATCAATCGATCACAGTTAACCTGGATGGGTGACCGGGGTCAGGATGCTTGCGACAGACCTTGACGGCACCCTGTTACGAAGCGACAACAGCGTCAGCGACGAGACGCGCTCAGCACTCACCGAAGCCGAGGAAGCCGGCCTCATCATCGTCTTCGTCACCGGACGCCCACCGCGCTGGTTGCACGAGGTCGCCGTTGCCACCGGCCACACCGGCATCGCGGTGGGGGCCAATGGTGCGCTGACCTACGACCTGCACACCGAAACCGTCCTCAACGAGCATCTGCTCGATGTCGACGTCCTCGCCGAGGTGACCGGCATCTTGCGGCAGAAGATCCCCGACATCCGCTTCGCGATGGAGTACGGCCTCGACTTCGCCTTCGAGCCGGAGTACCGCCACGATTGGGAGATCATCCCGCTGCAGGACCGCCAGGGGCGCCACATGCCGGCCGCGAGCACCGCTGAGTTGGAGCTGCTGCTTACCAAACCGGTGGTGAAACTGCTCGCCAAGGGCCGGGCGTTGGAACCCGATGCCTTCATGGACGAGGTCGAGGCCCTGGTGGGTGAGCACGTCACGGTGACCCGTTCAGGGCACTCAGCTCTGGTCGAGATCTCCGCGGTCGGCGTCACCAAAGCGTCCGGTCTGGCGGCGCTGGCCGAGTCCAAGGGCGTGTCACGCGGTGAAGTGGCCGCCGTCGGCGACATGCCCAACGACGTACCGATGCTCGAGTGGGCGGGTCGGTCCTTTGCGGTGGCCAACGCGCACCCCTCGGCTCAGGCAGCGGCCGGCACCGTGCTCGGCCGGACGAACGACCAAGACGCGGTCGCACATCTGATTCGCGCGTTGATGACACAGCGCGGTCGCTGACGATCGGGGGACACCATTTCCTACGACAAGGAGGTCGGCCCGGCAACCGAGGCGCTGCCGGTGGGGGGCTCACTGCCAGCTGGCGCGCTGCCGGCCGGCTCATTACCGGTCGGCTCGATGCTGGGTGGTCGCTACCGCATCGAGCAGCGGATCGGCGTCGGCGGCATGGCAGAGGTGTTTCGCGGCCACGACACGGTGCTGGGCCGCGACGTCGCGATCAAGGCGTTTCGAGCTGATGCCGAGCTTCCGGACGGATCCAGCGGCGAGCAACGCCGGGGCGCTGAACTGCGCGCCCTGGCCCAGCTCTCGCATCCCAACCTGATCACGCTGTACGACGGCTCGGTCAACCATGGCGACAACGGCGAACCGCCCTACCTGGTGATGGAGCTGATCGCTGGGCCGAACCTGGCAGGACGGCTGAGCGCGGGGCCACTCGGCGAGGTCGAGGCTCGGGTCATCGGTTCCCAGATCGCCGACGCGCTGGCCTACGTGCATTCCAACGGCATGGTTCATCGAGATGTGAAGCCTGCCAATATCCTGCTCGGTGAGGACGCGTCGGGCGACGACGGCCAGACCCGTCCGAGGCTGTCCGACTTCGGAATCGTCCGCCTGATGGGCAGCGAGCGGATGACCACCGCCGATTTCTTGGTCGGCACGGCCTCCTACCTTGCGCCCGAACAGGCACGTGGCCTCGATGTCGGCCCGGCGGCCGACGTATACGCCCTGGGGTTGGTGCTTCTTGAGGCACTGACCGGACGGCGCTGTTTCGAAGGAACCGCGGCCGAGGTGGCGGTCGCGCGCCTGAGCCGCTCACCAGACATCCCGCCGGGACTTCCCGAACCGTGGCCAGGACTGCTCGCCGGCATGACAGCGATGGAGCCCGCCGGGCGCCCGAGCGCCGCTCAGGTCGCCGGCGCCTTGCGCACCGGCATCTCACCACCCGCGCGACTGGGCGCTTTGGCAGGCGAGGTTGGCCTCGCCGGTGCGGCGGGCGAGGTTGGCCTCGCCGGTGCGGCGGACGCGGTTGGCCTCGCCGGTGCGGCGGGCGCGGCGGGCGCGGCGGGCGGGTTGGGGCCCTGGGCTGCCACAGGCGCAGCCGCGCTGACCGGCGCCATCAGCGGGGCTGAGCTCACTGGCGCTGGGAGGAGTGTCGTCGAGGTGCCGACGGCGGCACAGGCAGTCACGGCATTCTCTGACGGTCCAGGCGGGCGCGCGGGCGAGGGCGGCGCAGGCGGGGGTGGCGGAACCGGGAGGTTCGGCGTCGCGTCCGGGGCCGGGAATGAGGGGGCTGGCCGCGAAGCGGCCATCGGTCACGAAGGCGGCAGCGGCTTTGATCCGACGGGCCCGGGCACTGACCCGGCCGGCCCCGACGACGAGTCCGGGCGCCGCGGTCACGGCATGGCCCTGCTGATCGCAGCTCTCGTGTTCATCGGAGCAGCAACTCTCAGCGGGTACCTGCTGCTCAAGCCGTCCGGCGGCACCGGCACGATCACGGTTCCCAGCACTCCGGTCAGCACTGCCAGGCTCGCCACCACGCCGGCCACCGCGCACGTCAGCGCTGCCGTGACGTCCCAAGTCCTGGACAGCAGCGGCGCGACCGGCTCTGCGCAATCCTCGGTGCCGCGCACCTCGACCAGCCGCACGGCCTCGCCATCGCCGTCGAGGTCTCCAACCATTGCCACCACGTCAGCCACCGCGACGTCGGGCCGGGCCACCT
>JAVEES010000450.1 GCA_030840285.1 Pseudonocardiales bacterium | reverse complement strand
TCGAACTGCACGCCCTTGAGTTCCGGGATCGACAACACCATCTGCAGCCGGGCCCGTTCGAACCGCCATTCGTCCTCCGACAGCGTCGCCAGGGTGATCTCGAGCGCGCGCCGACAGGCCTGCAGGGACGGCATCTCGTGGGGCTGTTGCTCGAGCGCCTCGATGGTGACGAGGTCAAGATCATTGGCCATCAGCACCATTTCCTTGGACGGGAAATACCGGAAGAAGGTGCTCGGCGATACCTCGGCCGCGTCCGCGATCTGTTCGACGGTGGTGTTGGCGTATCCATTCTCCTCGATGAGTCGCATCGCTTCGCGTCGGATGGTTACGCGGGTCTGGATCTTCTTGCGATCACGCAGACCGAGGACTTGATTAGGTACCCCCATGGGCCCATTGTGTCAGGCCAACGCGAGAGACACGCCGAGTCCGATCATCATGATCGCGATCAGCCCGTCGAGGATGCGCCATGTCAGCGGGGAGGCGAACAGGCCTGCCAGCCGCCGGGCGCCGAGTCCGAGGCCGAAGAACCACACAGCGCTGGCCGTCACCGCGCCGACGCCGAACAACCAGCGTTCGTCACGGTGTTCGTTGGCGAGCGCACCGAGCAGCACCACGGTGTCGAGGTATACGTGCGGGTTGAGGAACGTCAACGCGGCGCCGGTGACCAGCACCTCGATCAGCCGGGCGGGCGCCTTCTCTGACGGGCTCAGCGACGATGGCCGCCAGGCGCGGCGGGCAGCGAGTAGTCCATAGCCGACGAGGAAGAGCGCTCCGCCGAACTTGGCGAAGTTCAACGCGCTCGGGTGGGCACTGATGAGGGCGCCGACGCCGGCGATGCCCGCGGAGATGAGCACGATGTCGGAGACGGTGCACAGCGCGACGACGGGAAGCACGTGCTCGCGGCGGATGCCCTGGCGCAGCACGAAGGCGTTCTGCGCGCCGATCGCGGCGATCAGCGTGAACGAGGCGATGAAGCCGAGGAACAGGGGCGAGCTCATGGCATCGACGCTAAGGTCTCTGCACGAATCAGTACAGCTAATGATTCTTTATCTGCATTAGAATCGCTTATGTGCAGCCAATCGACGGCCAACAGCTCGCGGCATTCGCCGCGGTGATCGACCTGGGCAGCTTTGACTCCGCCGCGGAGCGGCTGCATGTCACTCCGTCGGCGGTGAGTCAGCGGATCAAGGCGCTAGAGCAGCGGGTGGGCCAGGTGCTCGTGGTGCGGGAAAAGCCTTGTACGGCAACGGCTGCCGGTGTTCCGCTGTTGCGGCTGGCCGCGCAGACGGCACTGTTGGAGTCCGAAGCCCTTGCGGAGATGGGCGGAGGCGAAGGGACAGCCGCCCGAATCGCGGTGGCGGTCAACGCCGATTCGATGGCGACGTGGTTCACCGGGGTGTTCAGCACGCTGGATGGCGTGTTGCTCGATCTCCGGATCGAGGACCAGGACCACTCTGCTCGGCTGCTGCGTGAGGGTGTCGTGATGGGTGCGGTGACGACGGAGCGCACACCGGTGCCCGGCTGCCGAGTCCGGCCGCTGGGCGTGATGCGCTACATCCCGGTGGCCAGCAAGGCGTATATCAAGCGGTATCTGCCGGATGGGTTCACCGCGCATGCCGTGGCAGCAGCGCCGTCGTTGGCGTGGAACCGCGACGATGCGCTGCAGGATGAATTGGTGCGCAAGGCATTTCGCCGCCACATCGCCCGGCCGCAGCACTTCGTCCCGACCGCGGAGGGCTTCGGCGCTGCGGTGCGTGCCGGGTTGGGCTGGGGGATGTTCCCTGACAGTCTCGCCGGACCGCAGCTGCGCGACCGCTCGCTCGTGCGGGTCTCCCACGTACACCTCGACGTACCGCTGTACTGGCAATGCTGGAAGCTGAACAGCCCATTGGTCCAGACCGTTACCGATGCCCTAGAGACGGCCGCCGCAAGCCTGCGGCGGCACCGGGAGTAGTTCGTTAGCGTCACGAACGGGTCCACGCAGGAAGTATCCAGGGACCAAATGAGGCAAGCCGGGTAGCATTTGCCAACGGGAAAACAGAGTTCGATAACCACGAATTATCTTGGGCGTCAATTCTTCTGAAGGGCACCGTGAGTACTAACCCATTCGACGATGACAATGGCAGTTTCTTCGTGCTGGTCAACGACGAGGAACAACACAGCCTGTGGCCGACCTTTTCCGATATTCCAGATGGATGGCGCGTGGTCTACGGCGAAGCGGACCGGGCGGCGTGTCTGGAGTACATCGAACGCGACTGGACCGACATTCGGCCAAAGAGTCTGCGCGACAGGTTGGCTGAGGGTCAGCGAGGTTGATCGCTTAATCGTCTCAATTCGAGGGTAGGGGATGTAGATCGGCGACCCAGCACTCCCAGTCACGCGCGGACAGCTGGACATCTGGCTCGCGCAGGAAACGGGCCACTCGGAAACGGAGTGGCAGCTCGGGCTTTTCGTAAAAATTGACGGCATCGTAGAGCGGGATGCTCTCGAATGGGCGATCCGTCGAGCGGTGGGAGAAGCCGAACCAGTCCGGGCCACCTTCTTCGAGGTGGATGGCCAGGTGTACCAACGGCCGCTCGAGAACCCAGACGTCGAGCTGGCCATTGTTGACCTGAGCCATGCGGACCAGCCGATGCGGGAAGCTCGCGCGATGGCGTCGTCGATTCAGCGCACACCGATGCCGCTCACCGGCCAGCTGTTCCGATTCGCGCTATTTCACGCTCGGGCCGATGAGGCGTACCTGTTTGTGTGCTGCCACCACATCGTCATCGACGGAATCGGTCTTGCGCTAGTCTGCCAGCGGATCGCATCGGTCTATTCTGCAATCGTCTCTGGCGCACCGATTCCGCCGCCTATCTTCGGCTCGCTGCAGGAATTGCTTGACAGCGAATCGAATTACGAAGCGTCCGAATCCTATGTCGAAGACCAGGCATATTGGACGGCAAATCTCCCAGCGGCAACAGAACACGACCATCGCGTGCCTGAAGACTTGGGCGAAAGCGATCCGTATCGGTCTACTGAGCCGGTTCGATTGGATCCCGCGATCCTGCTGCGGGTCGAGCAACTGTGCCAGGCATGGAACGTGCCTCGAGCGACGGTGATCACCGCGGCCTGCGCGCTAGTGGTTCGTGGCTGGCGCGCGGAGGGCCACGAGGTCGTGCTCGACTTCCCGGTCAGCAGGCGCGTACTGCCGGAGTCGAAAACCATTCCGGGGATGGTCGCCGGGGTTGTGCCGTTGGCGCTTCAGGTTTCGCCGGAATCGTCGGTGGCCGATTTCTGTGCGCATGTTGACGCGCGCATCCGGGAAGCGTTGCAACATCAGCGGTTTCCGGTGCAAGCCCTCGAGCGCAAATCTCACCACCGCGGACCAGGAGAGGTGGCCGACAGGGTGGTGGTCGATTTCCTCCCGTCCGGATTCACGGTGCCCTTAGGTGGTGTAGCGGCATCGGCGTCACTGATTTCCGGCTTCGGGCGCGGCTTCGGGCTGGCATTTTCTGGGACCGGTGACGAGCTGCTACTGAGCACGTTCGGAGCTGGACAGCCGTTCGCGACCTTGGACGTCGCCGACCTGGCCGGTCAGTTGGAGCGGGTGTTGTCGGCGATGACCACTGATCCGAGACGGCGACTGTCATCGGTGGATCTGCTTGGTCGGCCTGAACGTGCCCAGCTGGAAACGCTCGGCAACTGGGCGGCGCTGACGCGCGAGGCGGCTGCGCCGGTCTCGATTCCCGCGATGTTCGCCGCGCGGGTTGAGCGCAGTCCGCAGGCGGTGGCGATCAGCTGCCAGGGGCGGTCGCTGACCTACCGGGAACTCGACGAGGCTTCCAACCGGTTCGCGCATCTGCTGGCCAACCGTGGTGTCGGTCCGGGACAAAGCGTGGCGCTGCTGCTGCCCCGTTCCATCGAGGCCGTCGCGGCGATTGTGGCGGTGCTCAAATCCGGGGCGGCCTACCTGCCGATCGATCCGGCGCTGCCGTCGGCCCGGATCGCGTTCATGCTCACCGACGCCGCGCCCATCGCCGCGATCACCACCGTCGACCTGGCCGACCGGCTCGGCGAATTTCGCGGAATCGTCATCGATGACCTCGATTTCAATGACCCCGCGGTCGACACCCAACCCAGCACCGCGGTCGCAGAGCCGGCGCCCGACGATCTCGCCTACGTGATCTACACCTCGGGTACCACCGGTACGCCCAAAGGCGTTGCCATTTCCCACCACAACCTGACGCAGTTGATCGCGTCGCAGGACGGCGGCCTGCCCGCGGCGTCCGAGCAGGCGTGGTCGCATTGGCATTCCTATGCCTTCGACTTCTCGGTGTGGGAGATCTTCTCGGCCCTGTTGCGCGGGGGTCGGCTGGTGGTGGTGCCCGAGTCGGTGGTCGGCGACCCAGGCGAACTTCACGACTTGCTGGTCTCCGAACGAGTCAGCGTGCTCACCCAAACCCCCTCTGCGATAGGGATATTGGCCCCCGAGGGGTTGGAATCGACCGCGCTGGTGATGGGCGGTGAGGCCTGCCCCGCCGAAGTGGTGGATCAGTGGGCGCCGGGGCGGGTGATGGTCAATGCCTACGGCCCGACCGAGACCACGATCTATGTGGCGATCAGCTCACCGCTGGCAGCCGGCCACGGCGCGGCGCCGATCGGATCGCCCGTGCCCGGGTCCGCGTTGTTCGTGCTGGACGCCTGGATGCAGCCGGTGTCCGCAGGGATGGTAGGCGAGTTGTACGTAGCCGGGGCCGGGCTGGGCGTGGGCTACCTAGGTCGTGCGTCATTGACCGGGTCGCGATTTGTGGCCTGCCCGTTCGGGGCGCCCGGGACGCGCATGTATCGGACCGGCGATCTGGTTTGTTGGGGCGCCGACGGCCAGCTGCGCTATGTCGGGCGGGCCGACGAGCAGGTCAAGGTCCGCGGGTATCGCATCGAATTGGGTGAAGTGCAAACGGCTTTGGCAGGGCTCGACGGGGTGCAGCAGGCGGTGGTGATCGCCCGCGAGGATCGTCCCGGCGACAAGCGTTTGGTCGGATACATCACCGGCACCGCCGACCCGGCCGAGGCGCGTGCGGCGCTAGCTGCGCGGCTGCCTGCCTACATGGTCCCTGT
>JAVEES010000449.1 GCA_030840285.1 Pseudonocardiales bacterium | reverse complement strand
CACGTCTCTTGCCTGCTCTTCGCGCGAGCGCTCATCGCCTGATTCGCTCCGCTCCTCGGGCCGCAAGCGGCCCTGCGATGCTCACTCAGGCGCGAAGCCACACAGCGGTGTTGGCGGGCAGCTTGTTTCCCTCGATCGGAGACGATGACAGCAGGACCTCACCCGGCGGAAGTTCGGCCGGGACGTCACCCGCGTTGAGAGCCACCACGAGGTTGGGTCCCCTGCGGTAGGCCAAGCAGCCCTCGGGTGCCTTCAGCCAGCTGAATTCCTCCGACTGCAGCTCAGGCAGTTCCCGGCGCAGCTCGAGCGCCTTGCGGTAGAGGGACAGCGTCGACTCCGGGTCCGCCAGTTCGGCGGCCACCGTCTGCTCGGCCCACTCAGCCGGAATCGGCAGCCACGGCTGCGCGGAGTGCGAGAACCCGAACGGCGGCTCGGTACCTTCCCAGGGCAACGGCACCCGCTCGCCGTCCCGGCCGCGCTCGGTGTAGCCCGAACGCTTCCAGGTCGGGTCCTGCAGCACCTCGTCGGGCAGGTCGACGTTCTCTAGACCGAGCTCGTCGCCGTTGTAGACGTAGACGGCGCCAGGCAGCGACAACTGAACCAGCGCCGCGGCCCTCCCGCGAGCCCGTCCGATCTGGCCACCGCCGTAGCGGGTCGTGTGCCGCACGACGTCGTGGTTGGACAGCACCCACGTGCAGGGTGCGCCCACCGCCGCCATCGCCGTCAGCGAGCCGTCGATCGCGGCATGGAAGGAGTCGCTGCCCCACTCCGCCTCGACAAGGCGGAAGTTGAACGTGAGGTGCAGCTCGTCGCCGCGGACGTACAGCGCCAGCCGCTCGTCGTCGGGCACCCAGGCCTCGCCGACCGCCATCCGATTCGGGTAGCTGTCGATCACCCGCCGGAACATCCGGAGGTGGTCGTGCACGCCGTCGTTGTCGAAGCGGTGGTCGACATCGAGCTGCGTCCCAGGACCCAGGTAGCCGGTGAGGTCCATGTCGGGCAGGCCCTCGGGCTTGGCCATCGAGTGCGCGACATCGACCCTGAACCCGTCGGCGCCGCGCTCCAGCCAGAACCGCAGGATGCGCTCGAACTCTGCCGCGACCTCGGGATTGGCCCAGTTCACGTCCGGCTGTTCCGGCGCGAAGATGTGCAGGTACCACTGGCCGTCGGGCACCCGCGTCCAGGCGGGCCCACCGAAGATCGACGGCCAGTTGTTCGGCGGCACCGAAGAGTCAGGGTGCCGGCCGTCCTTGCCGTCCATGAAGATGAACCGCTCGCGCTCCGGCGAGCCGGGCTCGGCAGCCAGCGCCTCCTGAAACCAGGGATGCTGATCGGAAAAGTGGTTCGGGACGATGTCGACCGTGACCTTGATGTCTCGCGCGTGCGCGCCGGCGATCAGCGCGTCGAAGTCGGCCAGCGATCCGAACATCGGGTCGACGTCGGTGGGATCGGCGACGTCATAGCCGCCGTCGGCCATCGGTGACTTGTAGAACGGGCTGAGCCAGAGGGCTTCGACGCCGAGCAGTTTGAGGTAGTCCAACCGCTGGGTGACGCCGATCAGGTCGCCTACCCCGTCGTCGTTGCCGTCGGAGAAGCTCTTCGGATAGATCTGGTAGAAGACTGCGGTCTTCCACCAGTCGGCTTCGGCGCGAGGCAGAGAGCGGCCTTCGCTGACGGCAGGAACAGCTGGGCCGGTGGCGTGGTGCGGTGCAGTCGAATCAGACACTGCGCGATCCTTCGACAAGGCGTGGGTGGACCGGCCTTGGCGTGGCCGGGCGGACTGAAAACCTTTGTGGTCCATTCATTCTGTATCGATCAAGAAGGCTACGTCAAGTGACTTCGGCTGATGTGTTCAACCGCTCAGGTAAGGGTGTTCCGCATCGAATCAGCTGCCATCACAAGGTAGTCCCAGATCCGTGATTCGACGTCGGCCGGCAGCGAAAGCGAGAGCAGCGCCGTGCGCATATGCCTGAGCCAGGCGTCGCGTTCGGCCTCGCCGATCACGAACGGCGCGTGCCGCATTCGCAACCTGGGATGCCCTCGGGTCGCCGAATAGGTATTGGGACCGCCCCAGTACTGGGTCAGGAACAAGGTGAGTCGCTCAGCAGCGGGGCCGAGGTCCTCTTCGGGGTACAGCGGACGAAGCAGCGGATCCAGCGCTACTCCCTCGTAGAAGCGCTCCACCAGCGTGCGGAATGTGGTTTCGCCACCTGCTCGATCGAAGAAAGCAGCGTCTACCACGAGCCTTCACCACACAGCTGCGCACCGATGACGGGCGGCTGGATGCGACTGTGGACGGGACGGACCGGGGAGGGGGAACGCGACACATCTCCATTGTCCCGCAGTCGCGTGGTGCTCAAGACCAGGCGGGCCTACCGTTGCGGCATGACAGATCAAGCACTGAGCGAGTCATACGACGTCATCGTGCTGGGCCTGGGTCCGGGCGGTGAAGAGGTCGCCGAGCGGCTGGCGGAGGCCGGTCTGCGGGTGCTCGGTGTCGAACCTCACCTGGTCGGTGGCGAGTGCCCCTACTACGGCTGCATCCCGTCGAAGATGATCGTGCGCGCCGCCGAGACGCTGGCCGAGGGCCGCCATGTCGAGGCGCTGGCCGGGACGGCGCAGTTGCAGCCGGACTACCGCAAGCCGGCCGATCGAATTCGCACCGAGGCCACCGATGACTGGGACGACAAGGTTGCCGCCGATCGGTTCATCGATCTAGGCGGTCAGCTTGCCCGAGGCGCCGGCCGGTTAGCCGGTCGCGACGAGTCCGGACGGGTCCGGGTCGAGGTCAACGGCCAGGTGGTGGTGGCCGAGCGAGGCGTCGTCGTCGCCACCGGCACGGCGCCCGGCATACCGCCGATTCCGGGGTTGGCAGCGCTCACCGAGGGTGGCCTGAGTCCGGACGGGCTGATCTGGACGAATCGCGAGGTATTGCAGATCCGCCAGGCGCCCGCGTCGCTCATCGTCATCGGCGGGGGAGCGGTCGGCTGCGAGCTGGCCGAGGGGTTCGCGCGGTTCGGTACGGCGGTGACCCAGATCGAAGCCGCGCCTCGCATCCTGCTGCCGGAGGAGCCCGAAGCTGCCGAGGTGATCAGTGAGGTGCTGCGGCGCGAAGGCGTCGATCTGCGGACCGGCGTCAGCATCGAGTCGGTCGCGGCGTCGCCCGAAGGCGTGACCGTGACCCTCGGGGACGGCAGCACCGTATCCGCCGAGCGGCTGCTGGTGGCGGCGGGCCGACGGCAGCACATCAGCGAGCTCGCGATGGACTCGGTCGGCTTGGACCCCGCAGCACCCAAGCTCGAGGTGGACGAGCACATGCAGGTCGCCGACGGGATCTTCGCGGTCGGCGACGTCACCGGCCGCGGAGCCTTCACCCACGTCGCGGTATGGCAGGCGCGGGTCTTGATCGCGCACCTGCTCGGCCTGCCCGAACCGTACGGCGGTTACGACGCGCTGGCCTGGGCGACATTCACCGATCCGGAGGTGGGGCGAACCGGTCTCAGCGAGAAGCAGGCGCGAGACAAGGGCCTGCGCGTCGTGACGGGCCGCAGCGAGATCGCCTCGAACACCCGAGGCTGGATCCACGGCCCCGGCAACGATGGTTTCGTGAAGCTGATCGCCGACGCCGATCGCGAGGTGCTCGTCGGCGCCACCGTGGTCGCTCCCAACGGCGGCGAGATCATCGCGATGCTGACGCTGGCGGTGCATGCCCAGGTGCCCATCAGCACGTTGCGATCGATGCACTACGTGTACCCGACGATGCATCGTGCAATCAGCGAGGCATTGGCAACGATCGAACTCGACTGAACGAGCTCGACGACGGTGCATGCCGCCTTCGTCGCGAGCAGCTGAGTGGCGCAATGACGTGCCAGGCGTTTGACCAGCAATCTGATGAGAGGGGATGACGTGGTTATCTCGGGTCGGCGCCCCGGTATGCCTGTCCGCAGGTGCACCATAGATCGAGGCCAGGCTGACCTGGATACGTGGCCTTATACGCTGCCTGCGGTTCGGCATGTGGTGAATCGGGGTCTTGATCTCGATGCTGGCGTGACGGTGCTGGTCGGCGAGAACGGCAGCGGAAAGTCCACCCTCGTTGAGGCAATCGCTGCTGTATGGGGTCGGCGGATCTCCTCATTCCGGGCGGATGTCGTGCAGCGCGTGGTGAGTGAACCGTCGGCCGAAGACTCTGAACTCCACCGGTCTCTGCGGCTGGAGTACACGGCCGGTGGTCCTACGGGCGGGTTTTTCCTGCGCGCTGAGCGGATGCACTCGCTCGCAGGCGTGCTGGCTTCGGGTGGTCGGTGGGAGGATCGGCTTGGTGGCATCCCGATCCTTGATCAGAGCCACGGAGAGGGCTTTCTCCGGGTGCTAGCCGGCATGACTCACGAGGCGGGGCTCTACATCCTGGATGAGCCCGAGTCAGCCCTGTCCTTTTCCAGCTCCCTTGCCTTGTTGCAGATCTTGGCCGACCTGCGAGCAGCTGGGAGCCAGGTCATTCTGGCCACTCACTCGCCCATCCTCGCCTCCTTGCCAGATTGCCTGCTGCTTGAGCTCAGCCCTGGCGGGATCAGCGAGATCAGCTATGAGGACTCTGACCTCGTTACGTCCTGGAGGTCGTTCCTGGATGCCCCGGGCCGGTACCACCGGCACCTCAACGCAGCGCGCCAGACGGGTTGTTAACGCTCAGCCCTAATCGTGACGTCATCCGTACTCAACAGCGCTCCGCGGATTTGAGTACGCGCGATGGTTGGAAGTATGGAATCAGCTCGGCGACATTAGCCCCAGCCAGCCAACTCTGGCATGTTGACCTTGGCCACCGGGATCCGGCTCGTGCAGGGTCGATTTGTGCTGAGTACGGATGCGAAGCAACGGAGGCAGAATGGACCTGGCAGAAGGTCGCCAAGTTGCTTCGAACCCAGGACTACAACGCCGTGGCACGTGGTCAAATACCTGGACCTCGTCGTCGATGTACGGCGGTCAGCTTGCCGGCGGCGATC
>JAVEES010000447.1 GCA_030840285.1 Pseudonocardiales bacterium | reverse complement strand
ACACCAGGATCCAGCGCCAGGCTCGCAGCACCGGCCCGGCCCCGATCTTCTCGCCACGTTCGATCGCGTCCCGGAACACCGCGAAGTTCAGCGAGATGCGCTGGATGCCCAGCTGCTCGTGGGACTGCTCGATGACCTTGACGATCATGTATTCGTTTAGGCCGTTATCCGCGCTGCGATCGCGGCGCATGAGATCCAGCGACAGGCCGTCCGGACCCCATGGCACGAAGTGCAACACCCCTCTGAGCTTGCCGTTCTGGGTCGCGGTGGCAACCACGCACTGGTCATCGGCGGGGTCGCCGATGCGAGACAGTGCCATCGAGAAGCCGCGCTCGACGGCATCCCCCCGCCACGCCGCTGCCAGCCGATCCAGCTCGGCGAATTCGGCGCGGGGCACGTCGCCGGCTCGCCGCACCTGGACGGCGTAGTCGGCCCGCTCGACCCTGGTGCAGGCCTGCCGGACGCCCCGCATCGGACGCCCGTCCAACGAGAACTCCTTGGTGCAGACGATCGCCTCGTCGCCGAGTTCGATGGCGGCCAGATCGGCTTCGCGCTGAAACACCGTCGCACCGGTCTCGCTGCACCCGATCACGGCCGGCACCCAGCCGTACTCCCGGATCTGCTTGAGATATTCGGCGATCGCACCAGGCCAGGCCTCGGGGTCCCCGATCGGATCGCCCGAGACGAGAAAGACCCCATTCACCACCCGTCCAGTGATAGCCGCCTTCCCGGTCGGGGACCAGACGACTCGCTTCTCGCGCCGCAGTGCGAAGTAGCCGAGCGAATCACGCCCACCCTGCCTGGCCAGCAGCGCCCGCAGGCGCGACTCGTCCTCGGCGGTCAGGCCACCGAGCGGTTCGGCCGGACGCAGCATGAGCAGCACGACGATGGCCACCGTGATCAGCGAGAACAGCCCGAGCGTGCTGTGCACGACGTCCTGGAACCGTTCGGCTTCGGATCGATACTTCAACGGTCCGTCCACGCCGAGCAGCGCCCAGAGCACCTCTTGCAACCGTTGCCACAGCGACGGACTGCCCACCAGCCGGTCAGCGGGGTCGACGGTCAGCAGCAGCATCCCCCAGATGATCGCGACGAGCTCGAACTGGATCGCGATCTTGAGCGCAACCCAGCGCGATACCGGGTCGGCCTTCGCACGGAACCTGCTGCCCGTCGTCGCCAGCAGCAGGAACAGGACGAAACACAGCACGCCTGCGAACACCGTGCCGTTGCCGATGTGGGCGACGACGAGCACGGCATAGATGATCAACGCGCCGATCCAGGCGCGGCGCTTGCGCCGGCGGAGCATCGTGCCGAGCCGCCACAGCAGGAGCCCGGACACCGCTAGGAGCGAGGTTGCCCCTGCCGACAGTGCCACCGGCAGGAAATCGTGCATCTGGTGGAGGTGCTGACGCTCTCGGGGAATCAGCGCGACGATCAGGTTGAGGATGCCGGTGATCGACGTGATCGTCGCGACGATGCCCGGCACCCGGTCGTAGTAGTCCCTACCGAACCGGCTGTTCGCAAAGCGATTCGGCTTGTCCGCGGTCTTGATCGTGGACAGCTCAGACCGCTCTTCCGGTTCCATTGACTCCGCTCCTGAACGACCGCTGTGTCCTCCCCATCGTGCCGTACCGGGGGACCCTCGCGAACCGCATCAGCTGTGTGTTTCTGCTTTCTCAGCCACACAGGCTGTGTCAGCCACGGCCGGTTTATCAGCCACAGCCGCATTCTCTGCCGCGCCCGGCTGGATCGCCGGCATGATGAAGACATCGAGCATCTGCTCGAAGTCCCGCTTCGTGGGATTCTGCCGACGGATCAGGATGCGGTGGATCATCGCGCCAGCGATCATCTCGACAACCACCTCGTCGATCGCCTCGGGCCGCACCTCGCCACGGGCGACCCCTCGCTCGAGCAGCCTGATGAGCGACTGCTTGCGCGGATCATAGAAATCACCTTCGAAACATCCCGAGAAGTCCTCGTCCCGCAGTGATTCACCCATCAGCGACCGCATCGCATCGCCTTGCGCGCCGGCCATCACGGCCCCGACCCGCACCATGAGGTCGAGTATGGCGTCGCGGGTCGTGACCGTGTCGTCGTACTCCAGATCCGTCAGGCGCATCAGCGGACCGCTCATCAAGCAGCCCACCGAATCCATCACGAGTTGCTGCTTGGTCGGCCAGCGACGGTAGATCGAGGCCTTGCCGGTCTGGGCGCGGCTGGCCACCGACTCGATCGTCAGGTTGCCATAACCGAGCTCGGCCAGTTCGGCGACGCAGGCGCCTCGAATGGCGTCCTCGAGCTCCGCACCCCGTTTGCGTTGCCGCCCTATCTCGGGCGGCGCGCCGCAGCCAGCCCCGTTGTCAGAGGTCTCTGCAATATTCGGTAGTGCGGAGGTCATCGCCGAAGGCATCCTTTCTCGGTGACCGAAACCAGGGACTGACAGCGCTGCCGGACGTCCTTCCGGCGGCACTGTGCACGACCTGAGAAAAAACTCTAGTGGACGTTTGCGTTTCTTATGGAAGGTCCGCTAGCGTACGCCATTGGGAACGTCAGCGTTCCCTATCCTACAGATCTTAGCCGGGCGGCACACCCGTCTGGCGCCTCCACAAGGGAGAGTCGTGACCACGACGGACCAGGCGAGCTCTACGTCAAAACAGGCACATAGAGCAGCCCACCCCGCACTCGCGTTGTTGATCATCGCGGGTACGCAACTCATGATCGTCCTCGACGCCACCATCGTGAACATCGCGCTGCCGTCGATGGGCCACTACTTCCACAAGAGCCAGACCGACATGACGTGGGCCATCAACGCCTACACCCTGGCCTTCGGTGGCCTGCTGCTGCTCGGCGGCAAGGCCGGCGACATCCTCGGGCGCCGCCGGATGTTCATGGTCGGCCTCGGGCTCTTCACCATCGGAAGCTTCCTCGGCGGTATCGCCCAGAACTTCGAGATGCTGATGATCGGCCGGATCATCCAGGGTGTCGGAGGCGCGATCTCCTCGCCGACCGCCCTCGCCCTGATCACGACCGAATTCGACGAGGGCAAGGAACGTACCCGCGCGCTCGCCGTCTTCTCGGCCGTCGCGGGCGCCGGCGCTGCTATGGGCCTGCTGCTGGGCGGAATCCTCACCGAGTACCTGACCTGGCGGTGGGTCCTCTTCGTCAACGTCCCGATCGGCATCGCGCTGGTTACCGGCGCCTTCTTCTACCTGCACGAGTCCGATCGCCAGACCGGCAAGTTCGACTACGTCGGCGGCATCACCTCCACGGTGGGCATGACGGCCCTCGTCTACGGCTTCATCCATGCGGCCTCGCATGGCTGGGGAGACAGCCAGACCATCGCCTCGTTCGTCGTCGCGGTCGTCCTGCTGGTGTTCTTCGTGGGCTACCAGGCACGTCTGGGCGAGCAGGCCATGATGCCGCTGCACGTGTTCCGAAATCGCAGCCGCTCCGGGGCCTACCTCGTGATGCTGATCATCGGTGCGGCCATGTTCGGGATGTTCTACTTCCTCACGTTCTTCGTGCAGCAGAACCTCGGCTTCTCCGCACTGAAATCAGGCTTCGCCTTCTTGCCGGTGGCATTGACGATCGGCGTCTCGGCGCAGTTGGCAGCAAAGTTCATGACCAGGTTCGGGCCCAGAAACCTGATCATCGGGGGCGCCGCGATCATGACCGCTGGTCTGTTCTGGCTGTCCACCATCAGTGAGACCTCGAAGTACGCCACTCACATCCTGCCCTCGATGGTCGTGATGGCCTTCGGTATCGGGATGATCTTCGTGCCACTGATGACGGTCGTCGTCACCGGCGTGGAACCGCACGAGGCGGGCCTTGCCTCGGCGCTCCTGAACGTCGGCCAGCAGGTCGGCGGTTCCATCGGCTTGTCGGTGCTGGCCACGGTGGCCGCCACCAGCGGCCGGAACGCATCGAACGACCAGCTGGCTAAGCTGGCTGCGCTCGGTAAGCCAGCGTCCATCGAGCATTTCGGGGAGCTGAGCAAGCAGTCTCAGGGCAACTTCGTCGCCTCCGCTGCGGCTCGCGCCGACAGCTTCGCAGAGCACGCCTTGTCGGTCGTCGGTGCCCATGCCGCGGCGATGGGGTTCCTGGCCGCTGCCATCTTCGGCGTCGTGGCGCTACTTGCCGCGATCGGGATGATCACGATCGGCAAGGACGAGGTCGCGGAGCTTCAAACACCGCTGCCGGTCGCCTGAGAACCGTCGGCGGAGCAGTTCCGCCGCTCGGAATCAGCACGTAGTTCGCCCTGGTCGCCTTTCAAGGTGGCCAGGGCGGACTTATTTCGGCACGCTGGTGACATGAACTCAACGCAGCGCGGACGGATTACTACCGAGCCCGGACGCAAGCGGATCAGGGCACTGCTGAACGGGCAGTACATCCTCGACACGACTAGGCCGCTGCTCGTCTGGGAAGTCCCGTACTACCCGGCCTACTACATTCCTCGCGAGGACGTCGCGGTCGAGCTGATTCCCAACGGCGAGACCACCCACTCCCCCAGTCGCGGCGATGCGACCGTCTTCGACGTCAAGGTCGGTGAGGAACTCGTCTCCGCCGGTGCCTACGGCTACCTGGACTCACCGCTGGCCGAACTCAATGGACTCGTCCGCTTCGACTGGAACGCGGTCGATCAGTGGTTCGAAGAGGACGAGCCGGTGTACTTCCACCCGCGCAACCCTTACACCCGAATCGATATCCTCAGCAGCTCCCGGCATATCCAGGTCGAGATCGACGGCGTGCTGCTCGCCGATAGTCACCAGCCGCGGATCCTCTACGAAACCGGCCTGCCGCCGAGGTACTACCTGCCCCAAACGGACGTCCGGATGGACCTGCTGGCGCCCTCGGCGACTCACACCGACTGCCCGTACAAGGGCACGGCAAGCTACTTCGACGTGGAGGTCGGCGGAAAGTTGTATGCCGATCATGTGTGGTGGTACCCGACGCCGTTGCCGGAAAGCCAGAAGATCATCGGGCTGCTCAGCTTCTACGACGAGAAGGTCGACGTCATCATCGACGGTGTCCGCCAGGAGCGTCCGAAGTCCATCTTCAGCTAACCCACCTCAGCGCGCGAGGGCCTGCGCCAAGAGATCGGCGTAGTGGATCGCGCCCGGGGGCCGCAGGTGAAGCCCGTCGTCGTAGAACCAGGATTGGTTGCTGTTGGACCGCGCGTACCAATCGAGAACCACGACGTTGCCGAATCGCTTCGCAACCTGCGTGATGGTGCTGTTGTTCGGCTGCTGCCAGTCCATCGGCACCCGGTCGGTGAACAGCACGACCTGACGACGGTCGCGCAGCGCGCCGAGGGTATCGCTGAGGTCCGAGGCGCGGATGATCCCGTTGTTTCCGGTGTGGATCGCGACCACCGGGGACAGCGCCTTCGCGGCCTGCAGCTCCCGTACCTGCTTGAGGGTGACGTAGGGCTGGCGTCCTTCGACGGCGTAGACCGCGCTGTGCGGGAACTTCGCATCGAGCGCCGGCTGGGCACCGAGCATGACCGAATCACCGAAGGCGGTGATGCTCGGCTCGACGGCGGTGATCGCGGCGGCAGAGGGCCTGCCCGAGGCAGTGCGCGGCACCGGCTGCTGCGCTGGTTGCGGCGGCCGCCGCCGCGCCAGTTCAAGCGGCGGTCCAGCTGCCGGTCCGATCTGGTTCTTGCTGACCGCGCCGCCAAGCGGTTGGCCTCCCGGCGCCGCAGCTGGCTTGGCGCCGGCGTTGCCCGGGCTGGCTAGGCCGACGGGGGCAACGGTCTGGAGGAACTGGACGGGTTTGGCCGCGGTGCCGTGGTGCGAGCTGGCCGAAGCCACCGGCGCCCGCAGGGTCTGCGCGGCTGAGGCAAGCACCGGCAAGCCGGAACCGACGGTCGGCATCGCGACGGCGCTCACCACGACGGCCGCCACCGCGGCGATTCCTACCCGCCGAGGAACCACCCGACTGACCGGCCGCTGCTGGGGATCGCGCCGGTGTTCAAGCCACCTCAGGCCC
>JAVEES010000442.1 GCA_030840285.1 Pseudonocardiales bacterium | reverse complement strand
GGCGTGTTTCGGGGTGGCGTTTCCGACCATGATCTTCTTGATGCACCGGCGCGGGATCGTTCGTGACGACCTTGATGCGCTGCGGTTGGCCAAACGGTGGGCCAAGGTGTCGGCGGTTCTGTTCGCGATCGGAGCGGTCTCGGGAACCGTGCTCAGCTTCGAGATGGGACTGCTGTGGCCCGGTCTGATGGGCCGATTCGGCGATGTCCTTGGCCTGCCGTTCGCACTGGAAGGACTGTCGTTCTTCGTCGAGGCGATCTTCCTCGGCATCTACCTCTACGGCTGGGATCGGATGCCACCCCGCCGGCACCTGATGATGCTTATCCCGATGGGGCTCGCGGGCATCGTCGGCACCTTCTGCGTGCTCAGCGTCAACGCCTGGATGAACGCCCCGACCGGCTTTCGGATCGCGGCCAACGGCGCGGTCACCGACGTCAACCCGTGGCGCGCGATGTTCAACGACGCGGTCGGCCTGCAGTTCGCGCACATGTGGGTCAGCGCCTTCATGCTGGTCGGCTTCGTGGTCGCCGCGGTGTACGCGGCGGGGATGCTGAAGGGACGGTGGGATGCCCACCACCGGCTGGGATTCAGCGTTCCCTTCGTCTTCGCCTCGGTGTCGGCGCTGATCCAGCCGCTGATCGGCCACGTCCTCGGACTTCAGGTGGGCAGCGAACAGCCCGCCAAGCTCGCCGCGATGGAACTGTCGTTGAATACCGAGCGCAGCGCGCCGCTGCACGTCGGCGGCTTTCTGGTGGACGGCCAGCTGCGCTGGGCGCTGAGCATCCCGCGGCTGGGCTCGATTATCAGCCGTAGCTCCCTGACCGCGCCGGTGCCGGGGCTGAACCAGATCCCGGCGGATCAGCGGCCGCCGGCCAACATCGTGCACTGGTCATTTCAGAGCATGGTCGGCATCGGGACGGCGCTCGCGCTGCTGGTCGTCCTGTTCTGGTTGGCGCGGTGGCGCAAGCGGGATCTACTGGGCCGGCGGCTGTTTCTCAAGGCGGTGGTTATCGCCGGGCCGCTGGCCGCAGTCGCCATCGAGGCCGGCTGGGTCACCACCGAGGTCGGGCGCCAGCCATGGGTGGTCTGGCAGGTGCTGCGAACCGATCAGGCGGCCAGCCCGAACGCCTGGCTGTGGCTCAGCTACGCCGGGGCGGCGCTGGTCTACCTCGGCATGACGGTAGGCGCGGTCGTCGTCCTGCGGTCGATGGCGCGGCGCTGGCGGGCCGGTGACGAGGAGCTGGATGCTCCGTACGGGCCGGGCGCGGGAGCCGTCGACGAGGCGGCCGGAGCGCAACGGTGAGCCTCGCCGTACTCGTGGCGATCGCGATGTTCGCAGGCGTGCTGATCTATGCGATTCTCGGTGGCGCGGACTTCGGGTCCGGGTTCTGGGACCTGACAGCCGGTGACGCACGCCGGGGCGGCGCCATCCGGGCGCTGATCGACCACAGCATCGGACCGGTGTGGGAAGCCAACCACGTCTGGCTGATCTACGTCCTGGTGTTCTGGTGGACGGCCTTTCCCCGGGCTTTTGCCGCGACCATGACGACGCTGTACCTGCCGCTCGCGTTCGCCCTGCTGGGCATCGTGCTGCGGGGTGCCAGCTTTGCCTACCGCAAGTTCGCTGCAACGCTGAACCAGGCCCGCCTATTCGGATCGATCTTTGCCACCTCGTCGGTGCTGACCCCCTACTTTCTCGGCTCGGTGGCCGGTGCCATCGCGTCGGGGCGCGTTCCCGCGGGCGGGCACGGCGATCCGGTCACGTCCTGGGTGAATCCGACCTCGGTGAGCGGCGGAGTGATCGCGGTGGGGACCTGCTCGTTCCTGGCAGGCGTGTTTCTGACCGCCGACGCCGGTCGTGTGGGCGATGTCGGGCTGGCCGAGCAGTTGCGCCGCCGGACGCTGGTGATGGGAACCGTCACCGGGATTCTGGTCGTGGTGGCCCTCATCCCGTTGCGGCAGGACGCGCACACCTTGAGCCAGGGCCTGCAGGGACGCGCGGCGCCACTCGTCGTGCTCTCCGCCATCGCCGGGCTGCTCACCTTGTGGCTGCTGCACCGGCGGGCGGCCGGCTGGGCACGGGTCAGCGCGGTGCTGGCCGTTGCCTGCGTGGTCAGCGGGTGGGGGATCGCGCAATATCCGTGGCTGCTGGTCGACCAGGTCCGGATCGCTGACGCCGCCGGTGCGCGCGCGACGCTGTTCGGCCTGCTCGTCGTTGTGGCGCTGGCCGCGGTGATCGTGGTTCCGGCGCTGGGGTACCTGCTGTGGCTAACTCAACAAGAGGGTCACTCCGAGCATGCGGCACAACCGGTGCCGTCCGGGCGCGATCGTTGACAGCGGGTGCTGAGACAATAGGCGGGTGAGCGACAACGAGGGCAGGCCGCGGGTGCGGATGACCGGCAAGGAGCGTCGCGAGCAATTACTCGACGTCGGGCGCGCGCTTTTCGCGGAGCGGGGTTTCGAGGCGACGTCCACCGAAGAGATCGCGGCCCGGGCCAATGTCAGCAAGCCGGTGGTCTATGAGCACTTCGGCGGCAAGGAAGGTCTCTACGCGGTGGTGGTCGACCGCGAGATGGGCAGCTTGATGGACCGCATCACCTCGGCGCTGACCGGTGACAATCCGCGGGCGCTGGTCGAGCAGGCCGCGCTCGCGCTGCTGACCTATATCGAGGAAGAAACCGACGGTTTCCGGATCCTGGTGCGCGATTCCCCCGTGGCCTCAAGTACCGGGACGTTCTCCTCGTTGCTCAACGACATCGCCAGCCAGGTCGAATACATCCTGGTCCGGGAATTCAATGCCCGAAACCTGAATCCGAAACTGGCTGGCATGTACTCGCAGATGCTGGTCGGAATGGTGGCGCTCACGGGGCAATGGTGGCTCGAGGTGCGCAAGCCGAAGCGCGAAGAGGTGGCGGCCCACCTGGTAAACCTGGGATGGAACGGGCTGCGCGGGCTCGAGGCAAAACCGCGCCTGTCCTTCACGGATTAGTTTTCGCCCTAAGGGTGCAACTCGGGCGCATACCCCGTCCGGACGCCACAATGCTGTGCCGAAACACAGTTCGGCACGTTGCCCACGTTCGTCGTTCATTCATTCGTAACGTTCCCGTTGGTATTCGACAGAAACCTAACACCGTCGCGGGGACGGAGAATACATGTGGGCGGAGCCGAGTGCCGTGCAATCTGAGCACCTCAGCAGGGCAATGCCTCGTTTCATCTTTCTCACCGATCAGGCGGCCAGCCGGCCGGCCCGGCAGGGTGGCGACTCGGCAGTCCGGGTCGCGTGGCGGATCCTCGCGGCGAACAACCGCGCGATGGGACGATCCGTCGGGGTGTTCGACAGCCTTGAAGATTGCCTTGCCGCGGCGAGCAGGCTTCGCGAGGAAGTCGAGACCCTGACCTACGCGATCACCTCGGCGGCCGGCACGGCTCGCTGGAGCTGGGTGGTCCGGTCCGGCGGATCGTCGTTGGCTGTCTCGGCGCACAAGTACCAGCGGCGTATCGAGTGCGTGCGCGGCGTGCGGCAATTCATGACCGCAATTCGGGTCGCGGTGCCCAGCATTCACGAGGTGCGCCATATCGGCGTCAGATCGTTCGGGATTTACGAGCCGCTGGTTGACGTCGAACCGCCTTTGGAACCTGCCGAACTTCGCCTACCGGCGGGTGCACCGATTACAGCGATTCGTTGATGGACGCCAGCGGGGGGCGCGGGGGCGGGCCACACTTTCAGGTCTATACCGAACAAGATGGCTCGGCCGTCAACTGGAGGCTGCTGAGCGGCAACAACCGCGACCTCGGACGGGGGGTCGGGCACCACTCCAGCGTCGACAAGTGCCGTGCCGCGATAGCCGAGCTGGTCGAGGCCCTGGGCACCCTTCAGGGAATGTTGCGGCCCGGCAGGGAGAACCGCTGGGTGTGGGCGCTGCGCAACGGCGCGACGATCGTTGCGGTGTCAGGCCATCAATACGATCGGCAGCTGCGTTGCGAGCAGGCCAGGCAGCAGTTCCTGGACTATGCGCGGTTGGCTGACATCGGTGGCGTGGTCATGCATACCTCGGCGCGACGGGGTGCGAGTCTCATCCGGGCACGGACGACCGGGACGGCGACGACCGGGCGTCAGGTGCTTCGATCCGACGTGCCGGGTTTGACCGTTACGAACGGTGGAAACACCGGCCTGGTACTGCCAGTGAGCGGGCTGCGACCGCCAGTGTCGACAGCCTCAAATGTGGATCGTGGTTAATCCCCTGTTCAGCAGCAGTCCGCCTCCGAGTACGTCCGGTCGCGTCAGATGGATCTGCACGTAAAGCCAGCCGCGTAGCGCCGGATCCGCCTCGAACACCGCGAGCGGTGGGGGCCGTGA